>CAMNJD010000378.1 GCA_946540705.1 uncultured Ruminococcus sp.
GGTGCCGATCACAACCGATGCGATGAACGGCAGCGAGGTGCCGGTGAAATACGCTGCACCGAGGTTCATAAAGATTGCGAGTTCAATGACTGCCACCAGAATGACCGGCAGCGTCACGGATTTGAAGTTCAGCGCGATAATCAGGAAGATGACCGCGATCGACAGAATGCTGACGACCTGAAAATCGCGGTTTGTGATCTCAATGAGATCCTTTGTCGCAGGAGCTTCACCGATCAGCATACCGTCCGTGTCGTATTTATGTACGATTTTGTTCAGCGATTCGATCTGTGCATTGACTTCATCGGTCGCGACCTTGTACTCCGAACCGATCAGCATGAGCTGCCAGTCGTCACTCTTGAGAATGCTTTTCAGCGAATCCGGAATAAACGCATCCGGGATTGCCGGCCCGACAAGTGTATTATAACCGAGCGTGAACTGTACACCGTCAACCGCTTTCATTTCGTTCATCATCTGTGCTGCGTCCTTTGAAGACATCGACGCATCGACCAGCAGCATATGTGTACTGTTCATGTTGTATTCCTCGGTCAGCTTTGCATTCGCGACAACGCTGTCAAGCTCAGCGGGCAGTGTGCTGTCGAGATTATAGTAGACATCGTAATTCTTGTAGCCGAAGAAAGCCGGGATCAGCAGCGCGATCGCTGCGGTGATGAACACATACGAATGATTGACAATGAAATTCGAGAGCTTTTCAAAATGCGGGAGAATGATCTTGTGAGAAGTTTTTGTGATTGCTTTCTCGAAGAACAGAATCATCGCAGGAAGTACCGTCACACAGGAGATCACGCCGAAGATAACACCCTTCGCCATAACAATACCGAGGTCAAGACCCAGCGTAAAGCTCATAAAGCACATCGCCAGAAATCCTGCAACAGTTGTAAATGAGCTGCTGATGACCGAACCGACCGTATTGGCGATCGCATGCGCCATCGCTTCACCCCGATCGTCCGGGTATTTCAAAAGCTGTTCCTTGTAGCTGTGCCAGAGAAAGATCGAATAATCCATCGTAACGCCGAGCTGAAGCACCATTGCCAGTGCCTGCGTCACAAACGAAATCTGACCGAAGAAGAAGTTTGTACCGAGATTCCAGACCACCGCAAAACCGATCGACAGCATGAAAAACAGCGGAATCAGGAACGAATCCATTGTCAGCAGAAGCACTATCGTCGTCAGAACTACCGCGATGACTGCATAGATCAGTGTCTCGCGCTCTGTCAGATGCTTCATATCAGCAGTGACTGCGGACATGCCGCTGATAAAGCATTGCTTTGAAGTGATCCTGCGCATCGTGTCGATCGCATCCAGCGTTTCATCTGCGGATGTACTGCCGCTGAAGAACACGGCGATCATTGTAGTATCGCCCTTGTTCAGGAAATTGTTGATTTTGTCAGGGAGCATTTCCTTCGGAATGCGAAGATCGGTCAGTGACTCATAGCAAAGCACTTCTGCCACGCCGTCGATCTTTCCGATCTCATCCGCAGTTTTGCGGACATCCTTTTCCGGCATGCCGTCGAGCATCACAAAGGAAAAGCCGCCTTTGCCGAATTCATCAATCAGAATATCCTGCCCGACCATAGTGTTGATATCCTTCGGAAGATAGGACAGGATATCGTAATTGACCCGTGTATGCAGATAACCGATTGCAGAGGGGAACAGCAGCAGAATACTGAGAATCAGCACCAGCGCTCTGTGCTTGGCAATCCATTCGCCGAATTTAATCATAATGTATGTCTCCTTCCTCAGAGTGAACCTCGATCACATCCGGAACCTGATTCCGGATGATCTTGACGGTCATCAGCACCGTCAGCAGATTCAGGATGCCCTCAGCCAGCAGCACGCCGCCGAACAGCCGCATCAGCAGGGAAACACTGGCAGACGGCCGCAGCATCAGCAGAATGCCGACTGCACCGGACAGAACCGCGGCTGCCAGAATGACCCACCATTTTCTGAGGCCGAATTCCCGTGCGTCATGCGCGGTCTGCAGCTTCAGCAGGCTGTCCGCCGTGACATAAAGACCAGTCACGACGCAGAGAAAATGCAGCAGGTTTTCCGGCTTTGTGAGAATCACAATGCCAAGCACCATCAGCAGGATTCCGAATGCAAGATCATACTGAAATGCCAGCCGGTAAAGATCCTTTGAGTAATAGCCGATGATCTTGATGACACCGAAGACCAGCAGGAGCGTTCCGGCAAAGTTTCCGATCATTGCAGTGCTGATGTCCGGACGAAACAGCAGCAGCAGACCCAGCAGACTGAGGATCAGTGAAACCACAATATATCCGGTCTTAGCCGTTTGCATCGGAACGACCGAACGAACTCTTCTCACTGTCTGCATAATCGTCACATCCTTTCCTTTTTCTGCTTCTATCATACTCGCTTTCGGATATTTTTTCAACAGGCAAACAGATGCATGCTGTCTGATTTTCAGTCAGGCGATTGCGATTGCACAAAAATTAGGCAAACCGGCGCAGATGCACAAAAAGCAGCGGACTGTACAGGAACAGTCCGCTGCTTTTGAAAATATACTGTTCAGTTTTCCTGCTGCCGGATACAACGTTTGATGACTTCCTCCGTCGTCCCCTTTTGCAGCTCGCACAGGCGCTTGATATCCTGCTGAACATCAGAGTGCATCCCTGTCCGGATCCATTCGGTCGTCATACCGAAGCAGGCGCACTTGTAAAACTGGATCAGGATCCGCCGGTCGTTTTCGTTGATCGGTGTATCTGCCAGAATGGTGTCTGTATAGGCCGTTACGACCGCCTCCGCAACCTGCCAGAGATAATACTCATACAGCTCCCGGTTGACAGAATTATAGATGTGCATGATCGCGCGCTTATTCTGCCGTGCAAACTGCATGACAGCAATCAGGCAGTCCTCAATCGTATCAACAGAAGGGTGCTCCGCAATGATCTGTTTGGCCTCCTCCATGATGATCTCCTCAAGCAGCGTCGGGATATCCGCAAAGTGATAGTAAAATGAATTCCGGTTGATACCGCAGTCCTCGACGATATCGCGGACGGTGATCTGTTTGAGCGGCCGGTCATTGAGCAGCTTAATAAACGTCTGTTTAATCGCAGTTTTAGTAAAATTCGGCATATCGGGTACTCCTCTCTGTCTTGATTATACCACAATTTCTCGAAAAATGCAAGTATCCTATTCACGGAGTCATCCAGAAAAACGCAAAATATTCAACAATAATAACTGCGTTGTAATGCAGAAATAGCACGGTATTGTGATAAATCAGCATGTCCGGATTGACAAAGTCCGCCAATTATGCTATACTGATTGCGTGAATCCGGCAAACGCCATTCCGATACCAATATAAGGAGGAACGTCACATTGGATTATGTATTACAAACCACAGAACTGACCAGATATTTTGGCAAAAAGGCTGCTGTAGACAAGGTCAGCATGCATATCGCGAAGGGCGATATCTACGGCTTTATCGGCAAAAACGGCGCCGGTAAAACAACCGCGATGAAAATGGTGCTAGGCATGATCTTCCCGAGCAGCGGCACAATGGAGCTATTCGGCAAGCCAGCCGGAAACGCAGCCAGAAGGCGTATCGGCTCATTGATCGAAGCACCGGGTCTTTACAAGCAATGCACAGCCTACGAGAATATGAAGCGCTATTCGATCCTTGCAGGCGGCAGCGATCAGGATATCAAGAACATCCTGGAGCTGGTGAGCCTTCAGAATACCGGAAAGAAAAAGGCAGGCGCTTTCTCCCTCGGCATGAAGCAGCGTCTCGGCATTGCGCTGGCTCTTCTGGGCAATCCCGATCTGCTTGTCCTCGATGAGCCGGTCAACGGCCTGGATCCTGCCGGTATCAAGGACGTTCGTGATACGATCCTTCGCATCAATCAGGAGCGCGGCGTCACGGTTCTGATCTCCAGCCACCTGCTCGGTGAGCTTGCGAAGATCTCTACCCGCTACGGCATCATCAACAACGGCGTGCTCGTGGAGGAAATTTCAGCTAAGGAGCTCGAAGCGCAGTTCCGGCAGAATATGATTATCAAATGCAGAAAGCCGCAGGTCGCTGCCGGCATTCTTCAGCAGAGATTCGATGTCGAATCCCCTGAGATCAGCGGAGAAAGCATAACGATTTACTCCGCACTGAACCGCGCTGAGGAGATCCTGACGGCACTGGTGCAGGCTGATGCAGGTGTCTACGATCTTCATACCTCCGAAGCAGACATGGAGGACTATTTCATCGAAAGGATCGGGCGATAATGAGAAAACTGATTAAATACGAATTACACAAGCTCTTCCGTCAAAGAAGCTTTTATATCTGCGGATCTGTCATCATTCTGCTCCCGCTGATCTTTCTTCTCATTACGAGATTCGCTTCCGGATTCAGCCATGCCGAAATCACCGGCTGGGACGGTGCTACGTCTGCAATGAGCAACGGCAATTTCATTATGATCATGGGTATTTTCATTTCACTTTATATCTGCGAAGACTTCGATCAAGGTATTCTGAAAAACATCTTTTCCAAAGGCTACAGCAGAGGCCGTGTCTATGCAGCAAAGTATTTGATCACGCTCTTTGCCGTCGGACTGATTTTTCTGACTGACATGCTGGTTTCATTCATCGTTGCGACAGTATTCTGGGGCACGGGCAGCATGGGAGACAGCCTGGAGACGATCCTCTGTCAGGGCGTTGTGATTGTCTGCTACCATGCTTTCTTCAGCGCACTTTCCTTTATTATCGGCAAAACCGGCGGTTCGATCACACTCGGAATCATCATTCCGATGATGATGGAACTTGTCCTGATGCTGGCTGACGGCCTGTTGAAATTAAAGGATTTCCGAATTGCTGACTACTGGATCGAAACGCTCCAAATGACTGCAACGGATCCGGAGCTGTCCATGAAAAAGCATATCACGGCATGTGCCCTGATGCTGGTCTATACGGTTGTGTTCTATCTCCTCGGCCTGTTCTTCCACCGCAGAAAAGAAGTCTGATATCTTCATTCAGAGAAGCGCTCCGGTTCACTTCCGGGGCGCTTTTCAGCGTCAGCACCACGCTTTTGTGTGATATTGCCATAATTCAATTAGCATGATAATTGTATATCTGTCGGGAATCATGTGACCGGGAGCCCTTGATTTTTCTGCGTGCATCTGCTATAATATAGGTATATTCAACAATCCAGAATGATTCACGGAGGATCATTGAATCCATGCTGACATTCCATTCCAACTCCCCTGCCCAGACGCATGCGCTGGCAAGAGCGCTCGGCCGCCGGCTCAGGAAAGGCACCTGCATTGCTTTCTTCGGCGGACTCGGTGCCGGAAAAACGACCTTTACCCGCGGACTTGCTGAAGGCCTCGGACTGCCCGACCTGGTCAGCTCTCCGACCTTTGCGCTGGTGAATGAATACCATGCGCCGGGCTGCGTATCTGTTTACCATTTCGACATGTACCGTGTCACCTCAGCAGAAGCCCTCGAAACGACAGGCTTCTGGGATTATCCCGCTGAGGACAGCATCTTTGTGATCGAATGGGCGGAAAATATTGCGGAAGAACTCCCTGAAAACGCCCTGCGCATTACGATCACCGGCAGCGGAGAGCAGCCGCGCACCATTTCGATAGAAGGAGATGACAGCCTTGCTGATCTTATCGGTTGACACCTCAGGCAGAACCGCCTCCTGTGCGCTTTCTGAAGACGGTCTGCTGCTTGGATACCGGATGCTCTACACCGCACGGGCACATTCTCAGATTTTGCTGCCGATGGCAAAAGAGCTGCTCAGAGATGCAGGACGCACCGTACAGGAGGTCGATGTCTTTGCTGCGGCAAACGGCCCGGGGTCATATACCGGACTGCGCATCGGCATTGCTGCGATGCAGTCACTCGCATTTGCGGGCGGAAAGCTCTGTGCCGGCATATCGACACTGGAGGGGCTCGCATGGAATCTCTGCGGCAGAACAGGTCTGCTCTGTGCCTGTCTGGCGGCAAGAAAAGACCTCTGCTACTGTGCATTCTTTGAGAGCGACGGCCGCACCGTGACGCGCATTTCAGTGGACAGGGTGCTGTCTTCCGCGGAAATCGCCGCACAGATTGCCTCGCACCGTGAACCGGTCATGGTCATCGGGGACGGGGCGCCGCTGCTGGAGACTGCCGGCGCAGAATTTCTGACTGCACCGATGCACCTCTGCAATCAGTCTGCCTGCGGGGTTGCACTCGCTGCCATGCACACAAAACCGCAGCCGCCTGAAGAACTGACTGTGAGCTATTTGCAGGCAGTCAAGATCGGCTGAGCACCGGAGCAGAGGCACTCCCCTGCGCTGACCTGTCCCCATGTCGCCTAGCCAATATCAGGCTGTCATTTGGTTGTCAGCATTACGATAACTTACCGGAATATAAGGAGGAATCCACATGATTGCGATTGGAAGCGACCACGCGGCTGCTGAGCTGCGCTGTACCGTCAGACAATATCTCGAGGATCAGGAGATCCCGTTCATCGACTGCGGAACCGATGAATCCCCCAGCGACTATCCCATTATCGCCCGAAAGGTCTGTCAGATGATCCAGAACGGAGAAGCCGATCAGGGGATTCTCCTCTGCGGCACCGGCATCGGCATGAGTATCGCCGCGAATAAACACCGCGGCATCCGTGCAGCAGCATGCTCAGAGCCATACAGTGCAAAATTCACACGACTGCATAATGACGCAAATGTCCTGTGCATGGGCGCCAGGGTCATCGGCGCCGGTCTGGCACAGCAGATTCTCGACGCATTCCTGTTCACGGAATTCGAGGGGGGCAGACATCAGCGCCGCGTGGATCTGATCACAGAGATCGAGCAGACAGAAGCTCAGAAATAAAATACTACCCATTGTATGATTTTACGGGCAATGCCCGCTGAGGAGAAACTGAAATGAAACCATACAGAACAACCGCTCTTGCGATTGCTGCCGTACTTGCCGCAATCGCTGCCCCGCATCCGCAGGGAGCCCGTACCGCCTCCGCTGCCGGAACAAACATCAAGGTCGAATTTGAGAGCGGCACGCTCACCGACTGCGAGGAGCAGGCTCCGATCGCCTGGAAACAGGTTGACGAAGACGGCTTTGGCAATGTGTGCGATATGACAGGCTGGTCGGGAGATGCCTATGTCTATATCGACCGCAAGGATGCCGCCGTGACGGTCTCCGTCGATATCCCGGAGGACGGCTACTACGCCCTGAACATCAGCTATATCCAGTGCTTCGGCTCACCGAAAAACCCAAATAAAACGCAATATCTGCTCGTCAACGGCGAAAGTCAGGGTGAGGTATTGTTTCCGTTCAACTCTGGAGACGGCTGGACAGAGCTGCCGGCCGGATATATCCATCTGAACAAGGGTGCCAATACGATTACTGTCAAGAGTTACTGGGGCTATACCTTCCTGGATTATCTGACGATCAGCGATGCACCGTCATACCTGACAGACTTCTCACCCGCAGAAGCACCCTGCAACCCCAATGCCAGCCCTGAAGCACGCAAGCTCTATGCTTACATGCGCAGTCTCTACGGCAATCATGTCCTGTCCGGCCAGCAGGAATACTGCGGCTCGCACAACTACAACAGCAATGCACTCGAATCACAGGGACTGCCGGTCGATTATCTGGTGGATAATGAAGCAGAATTTGAATATATCCAGGACAAGACCGGTAAGCAGCCGGCGATCCGCGGCATCGACTTTCTGTTCTACAATACCACAAACGGCTTTGAGGACAATGCACCGGAGCGCGTCATAGCGTGGTACAAGGAAAAAGGCGGCATTCCGACCGTCACCTACCACTGGAATGTCCCGACAGACGGCAAGGACAGCAATGCTGTCGCATTCTATCTGCAGCACACCGGCAATACACCGTTCACGAACTTCAGCATCAGCAATGCAGTCAAGGAAGGTACATGGGAGCACGAGAAGATTGACGAAGACATTGCATATCTCGCCAAGCAGCTCGGCAAGGCGCGTGACGCCGGAGTGCCGATCCTGTTCCGTCCGCTGCACGAAGCAGAAGGCGGCTGGTTCTGGTGGGGCGGCGAGGGGCCTGAGCCGTGCAAGCAGCTCTACCGCTACCTCTGGGATCAGCTCACCAACAAGTACAAGCTGAACA
>CAMNJD010000379.1 GCA_946540705.1 uncultured Ruminococcus sp.
TTCCCCTCGCATTCGCGCCCCGCGCCCAGTTAAAATAAACATTCGGACATATAATCAAGATCATAAAGCCGAAATCATACTATGATAAATTCTATTATAGCACCAGTATAAATAACAATGCCCCGAAGCACTTTTGTGAAACGCTTCGGGGCAAAACTTCTATATGAGTATCACTCTTTTTATATTACAGCATGATTTCAAACGCTCTGTCGCCGTACTGCAAGGCTGCGCGGAGAACCGGGTCACCCCAGAGGCGCAGCATCACACCGCCGTCAAACTGATACTCATAGACATGATTGCTGCCGTCGGTTTTTTCGAGCGGCTCTCTGCCGAATGCCTCGGTCAGCTTCTCGCGAGTCATGCAGCGGTCAAGCAGCGAGAGCTTCCAGACCAGCTCTGCCGCACTCATTTCGGCAGACCGTTCCGGAGCAGACACGGCCTCTGCGGCAGGTGCAGCAGCGGGCGCAGCGGCGTGAACCGGCTCCTGTGCGGGCACCTCCTGCACGGTCACGGCATCGTCCCGCAGCCTTGCAATCTCCTCCTCGCTGGATTTCGCGATCCACATTGCAGAGAATGCCGGCGCAGTAATGCGGCCGTTCGCAGCGATCTTCTCTCCGGAGAGCAGGTCGTACCAGCCGTCGCCGCCGACCGGGAGCGGCAGGTCAGACGGGCAATCCTGAAGGTTCAGCACACAGTAGACCGCGCTATCGCCCTCGCCGCGCCGGAACTCAAGCTGCTGATTGCGAACCTCAACAGTCGCGAAGCTGCCGGTATGCAGCGCCTCCTTTGCCTCATAGGCCGCGCCCAGACGGTACAGGAATTTACAGAGCGCATTTTCCTCCATATCGTTCGGATTCATAGCCGGACGGAGATTTTCGTCCGAGCCCTGCTGCTTTGCGCCCTCCATGCCGTATTCCGAGCCGTAATAGACCGAGGGAATGCCCGGCATGGCATACAGCAGCGCATAGACCAGCGGCAGATGACGCTTATCGCGGAGCTGTGTCGCAAGACGCGCAACATCGTGATTATCCGCGAAATTATAGAGCAGCAGTCCGGGGTAAATATCCTTCTGCCGGTTCATCGCATAATTGATCTCAAAATAATTCTTGTCGTTATGCGAGGACCAGATGCCCTTCCAGCACTCATAATTCGTCGCAGAATCGAGCATTTCGGGGTTTGCATACTGCGCATAGTTTCCGTGGATGAGCTCGCCCATGAGCCAGGCCTCCGGATTCTTCGATTTGACGGTATGGCGGATGCGGCGGAAGAAATCCTGCTCGATGCAGTCCGCGGCATCGAAGCGGATGCCGTCAATATGAAACTGATCGAACCAGCCGATGATCGCGCTCTCAAGATAATTCACAACGTCATTATTCTTCAGATTCAGCTTGACAAGCTCCTCGCAGCCGTGCCACGACTCATAGGAAAACGGATCGCCGAAGCGGTTGGAATTGCCGAACCAGAGATTGCAGAACCAACTGCAATAGGGGGAATTCTGCCCGTTTTTCAGCACATCCTGAAACGCGAAGAAGCCGCGTCCGACATGATTGAACACACCGTCCAGTACGATGCGGATGCCGTTTGCGTGGAATGCATCACAGAGGCGGGCGAAGTCCTCATTCGTACCGAGTCTGCGGTCGAGCCTGGTATAGTCATGCGTATCGTAGCCGTGTGTGCCGGACTCAAAAAGCGGACTGAAATACACGGCATTGACGTGCATTTTCTTCAGATGCGGGATCCAGTCGTGAAGCCGGTTGATCCGGCTGACCGGCTCTCCGCCGTCATTGACCCAGGGTGCGCCGCAGGCACCGATCGGATAGATTTGATAAAAGATAGCAGATTGTTCCCAAGACATAGATTGTGACTCCTTTAATCAATACTCAGCGGGGGATTTCCCCGATGACAAACACAAACAGCTCAGACCTCCGAGCCTTCCAGAAAATAGGTGGCCTCCATGTCAGCGACATGCAGCGCAAAGGCGAGCGGATATCGCTCAAGCGCTCTGCCGACCGTGTTGGCGTCCTCCGGGCCGGAAAAGCCCATGTGCCAGCGGATCGCCATTGCCTCCTCCTTCCGCAAATGCATGAAAAACTGGATCATGAACACGGATTTTTCACCGTGGCCGTAGGGCAGGCGGTCGTCGATCTTGTAAAACGGCACCTTTTCCCAGACTCCCTGTGCATTTTTCGCGTTGCGGTAATCGACCGTGTAGAAATTCATCTTGCAGATATCATGCAGCAGCGCAGAGATCGCGATGCTTTCCTCCGAATATTCCGGAAAGCCGTAGACCTCTCTGAGCCGGCCGCGCTCCAGATAAGCCTTCAGATTGTAATACACATTCAGTGAATGCTCAAGCAGACCGCCCTCATACGCGCCGTGATAGCGCGTGCTCGCGGGCGCCGTGAAAAAATCATTTTCCTCGGAAAGCATGTACTGAAGCAGCTTGTCGCTGCCCGGTCTGGTAATATTTTCCTTGTAGATACTGAGAAATTCCTCTTTTTTCTGCGCGAGTGTCTGCGCGTCCATATGCAAAACCTCCTTTTCCGCATCAGCTCTGCCTGATACAGCTATTATACTCGATTTTGAACAAAAATGCAAATACAGGGCAAAAAAAGTCCGCCGAACCGTCATCAACGGTACGGCGGAAAGCGAATCCGTTGTCATTGGTCATTTGCAGTGCCGGGACAGTCGAACTTCTGTCCGGCAGGTTACGGTTGTGGATTATTTAAGCTGAGCCGGTCAATCATCCAGCTCAGATCGCTGAGTGTGATGAAGCCGTCCTCATCGTAATCACAGGCATCAAGCCCCTCCTGCGTGATGATGCAGGTTTCATCCTCTGCCAGTACCCTGTTCAGCAGCACGGCATCCCGCACATCAAAGCAGCCGTTGACATCCGTATCGCCGCGCACGCTGTCTGCCGGTGCAACGAGCGGTTCCGGCTCCAGCGAGAAGAAATTGACCGAATAGGTCAGCACGGCGTCGGTGCCGTCGGTATACTGAATGCCGCTCACGGTCACATCAACGGTATCGCCTGCGGCTAAGAACACATCCGGACAGAAGATGATGCAGTTCCGGCTAGTCGAGCGCAGAGAGGTGTTGACGTTGAAGTAATTGCGGCAGGCCTCCTCCCGTTCGTCACCCTTCAGCGGGCTTTCGGTCGGGAAGAAGTCATCCTTGTCAAAGTGGAATGTCCGGTCAAGCTGATGGGAATACAGATCGACCTGCACTGTTTCAAGCGAGGGCTTTGCATAGCCGTTCATCAGCGAAACAGAGAACGGATACCGCCCGAACTGATACGGCTCTGTGCGCATTTTATAGAGCTCGACGGGCATATTTTCCGGCGGCCATGCAATATATCCGCCTGTGAATGCTTCCGTGCGGGACTGATCGTGCGAATAGACCGCAGAATATTTTTCGGTCTGGCCGAAGCCGATATATTTCAGCTTCGGATCAAGCAGTCTGCGGCGGTGTCCCAGATGATTCATGGTCTCCTGATACATGCGCATGTCGCTGTCGCAGAGGTCTTTTTCATAGATCGCAGCCGGAAGATGACAATACCCAAGCTCCAGACAGCAGTTTTTCAGGCTTTCCTCGCCGTATGCAATCATTTCGTCAGACATATCCTGCGGGCAGTCTTCGCGTTCGAGGCTGTGGCTGAGCCAGCCGCGGGAATAACCGAGAAAACTCGCCGTCTGTGCCATGCGGTTCAGCTCCGGCTTTGCCTCGATATCATACGGCACACCTGCCAGATACCGCGCAAACATCACGGAATTCAGTGATTCCTGAATGGTCTCATCGCTGAGTACGCCGGGCGTATAGGGTGCGGTCAGCATTTGCGGCTGCTTATAGACCGGGCGCTGCTCATCCCTATAGGAGAACGGATGTGCGGCATAGAAGGCACGGATTTCCTCCTGCGAGTGCTGCTCCAGCTCATATGCATGTGCAGACACGGGCAGGAGCGCAGCCGGGATTCCCGCGGCTGCCGCTGCGGTAAAAATACGGATTACAACGCTTTTCTGCTTCATACCTGTCACATCCCTTCTGAATCAGCGCTTCAGGGCTGTAAGATTGGCGGGGGAACATTTCTCTGTATATATTATAGCATATCAAACCGGTTTTTTCAAGCATTTCAATAATATTCGTGCATTCTAAACAAGTGCGACACTGCTTTCTTGTAGGATGCGACAAGAAGCCGTTTTGCTGAGGTTGTGCATGTTGCTGTAGGTTCGCATGGAAAATTCGTGAAAATCACGGCTTGTAATTTTGTGCAGATTGTGCTATAATGTAATATATCTATGCAGTTTCCGTCCGGAGCTGCACAATGATAGCAAAATCCGAATGATATTCTGCAAAAAAAGGAGCGTAACACCTATGAAAAAATTCGGTCATTTTGATGACGAACGCAAGGAGTACGTCATTCAGTCTCCGCGGACCCCTTATCCGTGGATCAACTACCTCGGCACACAGGCCTTCTTCTCGCTGATCTCCAATACAGCGGGCGGCTACAGCTTCTATAAAGATGCACGCCTCCGCCGCATCACCCGCTACCGCTACAACAATGTCCCGATCGACATGGGCGGCAGATATTTCTATATCAAAGAGGGCGATACGATCTGGAACCCGGGCTGGTCGCCTGTCAAAACGGAGCTGGATGCCTACGAGTGCCGCCACGGCATGGGCTATACCGTCATCACCGGTCAGAAAAATGATCTGAAGGCAGAGGTTACTTTCTTTGTTCCGCAGAATTACGACGGCGAAGTGCAGCAGGTCGTGCTGACCAACAACGGCAGCAGCGCAAAGACCTTCAAGCTGTTCTCCTTCGCAGAATGGTGTCTCTGGGATGCACAGGATGACTGCACCAACTTCCAGAGAAACTTCTCCACCGGCCGCGTGGAGGTCGAGGGCTCGACCATCTACCACAAGACCGAGTACCGCGACAGACGCGATCACTTCGCATTCTATACCGTGAACGATACCATCGACGGCTACGATACCGACCGCGATTCGTTCATCGGCCTCTATAACGGATTCGGCGACCCGCAGGCAGTGCTGGACGGCAAGGCAGCCAATTCCTTCGCAGACGGCTGGTCCCCGATCGCTTCCCACTACAAGGAGATCACCCTCCGGCCGGGCGAATCCAAGACCCTCATCTTCATCCTGGGCTATGTCGAAATGCCCGTTGACAAGAAGTTTGAGGCTGACGGCGTGACCATCAACAAGGAAAAGGCACACGCCATGATCGAGCAGTATAATACCCCTGAAAAGGTCGCTGCCGGTCTGGCTGAGCTGAAGGCTGCATGGGACAAGCTACTGGGCATCTTCAATGTCAAAACCTCGGATGACAAGGTTAACCGCATGGTCAATATCTGGAATCAGTATCAGTGCATGGTCACATTCAACCTCTCCCGCTCCGCTTCCTACTTCGAGAGCGGCATCGGCAGAGGCATGGGCTTCCGTGATTCCAACCAGGATATCCTCGGCTTCGTCCACCAGATTCCGGACAGAGCAAGAGAGCGCCTGATCGACCTCGCTTCCACACAGCTTGAGGACGGCGGATGCTATCACCAGTATCAGCCGCTCACCAAGAAGGGCAATTCCGATATCGGCGGCGACTTCTCCGATGACCCGCTGTGGATGATCCTCTCTGTCGGTGCCTATATCAAGGAAACCGGCGACTGGGGCATTCTCGATCAGCCTGTTCCGTATGACAATGACGAGTCCAAGGCAAAGCCGATGCTCGATCACCTGACTGTTTCCTTCTACCATATCGTCAACAACCTCGGCCCGCACGGCCTGCCGCTGGCGATGCGCGCAGACTGGAACGACTGCATCAACCTCTCCTGCTTCTCCGATAAGCCGGGCGAGAGCTTCCAGACCTACACGAACCCGAAGTTCGCGGCAGAGGGCGGCTACTCCAAGATCGCTGAGTCGGTCATGGTCGCTGCACTGTTCACCTATGCAGGCCCGACCTATGTCGGCATTCTGAAGCATCTGGGCAAGGATGATGAGGCTGCAAAGGCACAGGCTGAGATTGACAAGATGAAGAAGAATGTCATGGAATCCGCATTCGACGGCGAATGGTTCCTCCGTGCATATGATGCATTCGGCAACAAGATGGGCAGCAAGGAGTGCGAGGAAGGCAAGATCTTCATTGAGCCGCAGGGCTTCGCAGTTATGTCCGAGATCGGCAAGGATCAGGGCGCTGATATCAAGACGCTCGATTCGATCGACAAGTACCTCAATACGAAGTACGGCCTCGTGCTGAATAACCCGGCATTCACCAAGTATTACATCCAGTACGGCGAAATTTCGACCTATCCGGGCGGCTACAAGGAGAATGCAGGTATCTTCACGCACAACAATGCATGGATCATCTGCGCTGAGGCTTATGCCGGCAGAGGCGACAAGGCGTTTGAATACTACAGCAAGATCGCCCCGGCATTCAATGAGGATATCTCCGATCTGCACAAGACCGAGCCGTATGTCTACGGTCAGATGATCGCAGGTAAGGATGCATCCCGCTTCGGCGAGGGCAAGAACTCCTGGCTGACCGGTACGGCAGCATGGAACTTTGTTGCAATTTCGCAGTACATCCTCGGAATCTCCGCAGACTTCGATGGTCTGAAGGTCGATCCGTCCATCCCGAAGGCATGGGACGGCTTCACCGCAACGAGAAAGTTCCGCGGCGCGACCTATAACATCACCGTTCAGAATCCGGATCATGTCTCGAAGGGCGTGAAGTCCATGACGGTGGACGGCAAGGCTGTGGAAGGCAATGTCGTTCCGGTATTCACCGACGGCGGCGAGCACACGGTCGTAGCTGTACTCGGCTGATAAACGAAATATCATCCATAAGCCCCGAAGTAATGCAAAATTACTTCGGGGCTCAGCTTGTCGATAAAGGTATCGCTACGCGATGATTATAATGAGGCGCTGCCCCATACCCCGCCAAAGGGATGCTATCCCTTTGGAATCCCGCTATAAGAAAAGTAATGTAAATGCGTTGAAATTCTCAACTC
>CAMNJD010000380.1 GCA_946540705.1 uncultured Ruminococcus sp.
CGCAGTTTGCCCGCAAACATGCGTCAGCAAGGCGGCGGCTTTCTGCCTTGTCTCACGACAAAAATCCTGCGCATCTATTCTTCAAGATTTCATTGGTACATCAATATCGTCCGTCTTTCTCTGCTCTGAACAGCAGATTGCTCACCCGCTCTGTGATCCAGACCTCTGTTTCGCCGATTTCCAGCCCGTAACCGGCAATGACCTGCCGGTCAAACTGCTTCAGCAGCGTGTCCAGTCCGTGCATCTGCGCCTTCTTCCGCGGGAACCGAATCCTGCTCTCAAACGAATTTTGCAGCAGCAGACCGTTTTCTCCGCAGATCGCGTGCCACTCCTCAGCCGTGTAAAACCGGATATGTCCGTCCGGTTTCAGCCGCATATACGCATCGGCAAAGCCGTTTTCATCGCCGGGATTCGGTGCGGGGTCGGAGAGGAAAAACGCTCCCTCTGGCTTCAGAATGCGCCGCACCTGCGCGATGCTGCCCCGGATATCCGGGAAATGATGCAGTGAATACCGCGTGATAACCAGATCGAATGCGGCGTCCGCAAACGGGAGCGTCATGCCGTTCCCGATCACAAAATCAAGATTGTGCAGATGTTCTGCTTCTGCACGGATCCGATTTTGTTCCAGTGTCTTCTCCGCAATATCCAGCCCTGTCACGGTCAGCTCCGGATGCTGCGCACTCAGCGCAAACGCCAGATAGCCGCTTCCCGTTCCCAGATCAAGAACCTGCATGCCGGAACGGAGCGGCAGAACCGCAAGAATCGCGTCCAGATGCGCCTGATCCTGTGTCTGCCTGTTATAGAAACTGCCCTCGGAAAAGCTCGCTTCAAAGCTGCTCCGTGCAGCCTGAATGCTGTCTGTGTGCATTGGTCCCTCCGTTTTCTGCCGGAAATCAGAATCTATCTTTCTGTAACGAACCGGGCAAGCTTCACATTTCCGTCTGTTTCAGCGGATATGATGCGGAATCCGCATTTTTCCGTGTAGAACTTCACATTTTCTTTCTTATCCGCAGGCGTAACCAGCGTGATCTTCTGCCAGTCATCATAAAGAGCCTTTACAAACTGAACGGCTCTTGTACCGATGCCTTTGCCCTGATATTCCGGAACAATGCACAGACAGGTGATCTCATATTCTCCGATTCCCTGCATGTGACAGGCGACGCATCCAACCGGCTTCTGATCGCACAGGATGAGATATTTCGGATGATCCCTGATGGATGCTTCCATCCTTTCGACCGTTTTGCCGTATCCGGGGCATGTGCCGTATCTCCTGTAATCGCTGTAAAATGAAGCATTGTAGATACGCACCAGCATTTCCGCATCTTCTGCTTCTGCTTTCCGAAATGCAATCTGCATAGACAACCACTCCGCTAATTCCGCAATGACTGCGGGAGCAGCACCTCCCGCGTTTTGCGCATGACATGCGAAAGCTGAAATTCCCGCAGCACGCGCTCATGCGCCGCCGCACCGAATTTCGCCCGCAGCGCATCGTTTTCGATCAGAATGCCGATCGCTTTGGCAAGTGCGTCCGCATCGGACGGCGGAACCGTCAGTCCGGTCTGCCCGTCAAGGCTCACGAGCGGCACACCCGTCGGCAGTGCCGTATTGATGACCGGCTTGCCGTAGTACATCGCCTCAAGCTGCACGATGCCGAACGCCTCGCTGTTTGCGACTGACGGCAGCACGAATACATCGCAGTCCGCGAACATATCGCGCAGCTCCGGTGTCATGCGGCAGCCCAGAAAATGCACGCGGTCTGCAATGCCGAGCGCCTGTGCCTGCGCCGACAGCTCCGGTTCGAGCACGCCGCCGCCCGCATAAAACAGCTCTGCATTGCCCTGCACCTTTGCAAAGGCACGCAGCAGAACGTCTGCGCCCTTGTAGTAGACCAGCCGCCCGGCAAAGAGAATTTTCTTTGCGGTTTTGTCATGCAGCGCCGCGTCCAGCGGGTGCATACCGGGTCTGCGGTCATACGCCTGCGGGTCGATGCCGTAGGGGATCACCGTGCATTTTTCACGGTACGCCGGCAGATACGGCGAGCTGTCAATATGCGCCTGTGTCGCTGTGAGGATGACATCGGCGCGCTTCAGCAGACGCTTCATCAGCGGCCTGTAAAGCGTGAGCAGCTTCTTCTGCCGCACAACATCGCTGTGCCATGCGACCGCCACGCGCCCCTTGTAGCCCGAAAGCAGCAGCGACAGATCCGCGATCGGGAACGGCAGATGCAGCTCCACGGCATCCGAGACCATGACCCGCCGCCGGAAATCGCCGATATAGGACAGTGAGAGCGGACAGGACGCGATCGTGCCGAGGCTCGAAGAATAGGTCACGGACACGCCGTTCAGCTTTTCACGTTTCGTGAAGCCGATGCCGTCACGGCAGCACAGCACGCTGACTTTCGCGTATCTGCGCATATATTCTGCGGTCTGCTGCATCACTGTTTCAATGCCGCCGATATGCGGCGCATATGCCTTGCCCGCGATCAGCAGGCGCGGCGCTTCACTGTGCCGTGCCATGATCTCTGCTCCGATATTCATCCGCGAGGATGCTGTACCACACTTCGTCCGCGGCCTTTCCGCGCACAAAGCCGTGCTGCCGCAGCACGCCCTCCTTCGTCATGCCGATCTTCTGCATAACGCGCCCGGATTTCGGGCTTTCGGCACTGTGTGCCGCCTCAATGCGCCGGAATCCGACCGTTTCAAACAGGTATTGCAGCACTGCTTCTGCGGCTTGAGGCATATAGCCCTGCCCCCGGAGCGCCCTGCTCAGACACCGGCCCGGCGCGGCACAGGCAGTCTCCGCGCACTGATGCACGACCGAAATATTCCCGATCTGCATGCCGTCAGACTTCCGCACCGGAACCCGGTTATCGTTCTCAGGCCTGTCATATGCCGCGATCCATTCCTGAATGAGCGCCTGCGTGATACCGATATTCTCATGCGGCGCCCATGTCATATATTCCGCGGCCTGTGCATCGGATGCCCGGTTGTCAAACATCGGCTGTGCGTCCTCCGGTGCAAACCGGCGCAGGATCAGCCGTTCCGTTTCCAGTGTTACCGTGCCGCTGTGCTGCACTGCATTCACCCCAGTTCTTTGTATACGTTCAGCAGCAGTTCCGCCGCATGCTCCCAGCTCATCTGTTTTGCGCGGACAAAGCCGCGTCTGCGCAGCTCCTGCCGCAAGTCTGCATCGGTCAGCAGGCGTTCCATGCCCTTTGTGACCGAAGCGGTGCTCTTTGCGTGACAGTACAGCGCCGCATTCCCCGCAGCTTCCGGCAGCGATGCCGCATCGGAGGTCAGCACCGGACAGCCGCACGCCATCGCTTCCAGCGGCGGCATGCCGAAGCCCTCGTAGAGCGACGGAAATACAAATGCCAGTGCGCCAGCATACAGCGCCGCCATATCCGCAGAAGGGATATATGACGGAAAGATCACATGCTTTGTCAGATGATTTTGCCGCACGGCATCGAAGATCTGCCCGTACTGCCAGCCCTTGCCGCCCGCCAGCACCAGCTTCGGTGCGTCTGGGTGCTTTTTCCGCAGCCCGGCATATGCATGCACCAGCCGCACCAGATTTTTGCGCGGCTCCAATGTGCCGAGATACAGAAAATAGCGCGCCGGCAGGTGATGCGTCGCTTTTACGCGGGCGATCTCTGCATCGGACGGCGGCGCAAAGCGTTTTGTGTCAACGCCGCAGGGCACGACCCGCACTTTTTCTGCGAATTCCGGGTAGTATTTTGCGATCTCCCGCCGCGAAAATTCGCTGTCGGTCACGATGCGGTCTGCACGCTTCATGGAACGCTTCAGCCCCGTTTTCAGCAGCATCCGCGTCCGGGTGCGCATCGTTTCCGGATATGCATGCAGCACCATGTCATGCACTGTCACGACCGTTTTGCCGTGTACCCCCGGCGGGACGATATAATTGAAAAAGTGCGTGAGGTCCGCCCAGTTTCCCTGAAACAGACGGTACGGAACCGGCACGAAATTTGTCAGCATCCGGTAGAGCAGCGGCGAAAACCGCGCCGGATGCAGCGGGGTATTCTCCCGCACAAACGGCTGCATGCGCCGCACCTTTTTCTCCGGTGAACGCAGCGTGAAATATTCAAAGCGGTACTGCAATTCCGGGTGCAGGCGGGTCAGTGCTTCCGTGAGATTCGCCTCGCACCAGCCTACGCCGGAGATCAGGCCGCCGGTCAGCGGCGATGCGTCAAATGAGATCCTTTTCATCGCAGTGACTGCCTGACCAGCTCCAGATCGTGCTGCACCATGCGCGTGACCAGCTCGTCAAAGGAGATCTCCCGCTTCCAGCCGAGCACGCGCTCCGCCTTGGTCGGGTCGCCCAGCAGCAGCTCGACCTCCGCCGGACGGTAAAACGCCGGATTGACCCGCACGACCGTTCTGCCGCTTGTCTCGTCGATGCCGACTTTGTGCATGCCCTCGCCCTGCCATGTCAGCTCCATGCCCACAGCGCGGAATGCGCACTCCGCAAACTCGCGCACGGAGCGTGTCTCGCCGCTCGCGATCACATAGTCGTCCGGCTGCTCCTGCTGAAGCATCAGCCACATTGCACGGACATAATCTGCCGAATGTCCCCAGTCGCGCTTCGCGTCCAGATTGCCCAGCTCCACATGATCCTGCAGCCCGAGCGAGATCCGCGCCGCCGCATCGGTGATCTTCCGCGTGACGAATTCCAGCCCCCGGCGCTCCGATTCGTGATTGAACAGAATGCCGCAGCAGGCGAACAGCCCGAAGCTCTCACGGTAATTCTTTGTGATCCAGTGGCCGTACAGCTTTGCAACACCGTAGGGGCTGCGCGGATAAAACGGCGTCTGCTCGTTCTGCGGGACGGCCTGCACCTTGCCGAACATCTCCGAGGTCGATGCCTGATAGAATTTCGCCCCCGGCCTGACCGCCCTGATCGCTTCGAGCATATTCGTGACACCGAGCGCATTGATCTCCGAGGTCGCGACCGGCTGCTCCCAGCTCGTTGCAACAAAGCTCTGCGCCGCGAGATTGTACACCTCGTCCGCCTGTGAAATGCGCATTGCGGAGATCAGCGACACCAGATCGGTCATGTCCGCGTAGATGAACTGCACCCTGCCGCGCAGATGTGCCGCGTTGCCGAAATCGGCGGAGCTTTTTCTGCGCATGATGCCGTAAACCTCATAGCCCTTTTCGAGCAGCAGCTCTGCCAGATACGAGCCGTCCTGTCCGGTGATACCGGTGATGAGTGCTTTTTTCATCGGTTTGCCTCCTGTTTTCCATATCATTGCGCCGCGATCACAAAAGCTCGCCGCGACCCTGTTCGCGAAGCATATCGGTGATCTTGCGGATGCTTTGCGCGGAATCCGCGTCGCAGACCAGCAGCGCATCCGGCGTATCAACAACGATGATATTTTCCAGCCCGACCGCAGCCAGCAGTCTGCCGCTGCTCTGCAAAATGCAGTTTTTTGTGCCGGCTGTCAGCACATCGCCGCTGCGGTAGTTGCCGTTTGTGTCGGTTTTGGCGATGCGGCGCAGTGCCGGCCAGCTTCCGACATCGTCCCAGCCAAAGCTGCCCGGAATCGTATACAGCCGCTTTTCATGCTCCAGAATGCCGAAATCGACCGAGATTGCGGGCATTGACGGAAACTCCGATTCCAGCACTGCCTCGAAATCGGGCGTTCCGGCTGCATCATACAGCTTCTGCGCAATCGCGCCGACTGCCGGCAGATGCGTCTGCACCGCATCGAGATAGACGTCCGTGCGCCATGCAAACATGCCGCTGTTCCAGAGATATTCGCCCGATTCCACATAATGCCGCGCAGTCTCCGCGTCGGGCTTTTCGCGGAAGCTGTCCACCTGATAGACCCCTGCGGGTGCATCGGATGCGCGGGAAAATGCGATATAGCCGTAGCCGGTTTCGGGGTAAGACGGCGTAATGCCGATCGTCACAAGGCCGCGGGTTTCCTCGGCGGCCATTGCCGCACGGGTCAGCGCATCGGCGCAGATTGCCTCGTGCCGGACAATGTGGTCTGCCGGGAGCACCAGCATCACGCTGTCGCCGAAGCGCTTTGCGATCACCGAAGCCGCGAGCGCAATGCACGGCGCGGTATTCCGCGAAACCGGCTCCCGCAGCAGGTTTTCTGCGGGCAGCTCAGGGAGCTGTGTCTGCACAAGTCCCTGATATTCCCCGTTCGTCACGACAAAGACGCGCTCTGCCGGAACAAGGCCGCAGACGCGCCGGAAGGTTTTTTGCAGCATTGTCTCGCCGTCGCCTGTCAGCGACAAAAACTGCTTGGGGCAGTCCACCCGGCTCTGCGGCCAGAACCGCTCACCGATGCCGCCTGCCATGATAACTGCTGTCAGATTCATACTGATGCTTCCTTTCTTCTGCTGTGGGATGTATTTCGGATGCTGCCGGATTTCCGGTCTGTTAGCTGCTTATGCCGGGAACCAGTGTTTTCTTCCTGATGCTTTGAATATCCGTGATGATCCAGTCGAAACGCCCGTTGAGGATCGGTTTTCCGCAGCAGGGGCATGCTGTATCAGAACCTGCCTCTGCTGTCGTTCCGCAGCACGGACAAATCAGCGCCATCATCGGCACATCATGCATCCGTGTCAGCGCCCATCTGTAGGTCATTTGCAGGCGTGCAGATTGACTGCCGCGCACGACATGTCCGGTCGTGTCATCGACAACATAGTCTGTGATCTCTGCCGTGACCACATACATCAGAACATCAAGCCCGTTGTTCTGCTGTATATCCGCAAGTCTGATATCGCTGACATTGATATTCGTGATGATGTTGGTTAAGCCGATCTTACGGTACATTACCTCCAGCATCATGTCATATTTCCGGTAAGATTTGTCATCCAGATACTGCCGGACACCGGACAGGTCTTTTTCCTGCCATCCTTTTTGCAGCGCGGTATAGACCTTCTCAATCCATTCATGCATTTTTGTTTCGGAATAGTCCGGAATCATCAAGCCTGCCTTTTCATGTGCGGCGATACTCATCTGCTTCTCATGCTTCTCCTTTGCCTTGTCTCTCAGAATCAGAATGAAGATCGGAGAAGCGAAAAAGCCGAACACACAAATCATAAAAATAAATTTCTTAATCGACGTAGCCGCAGACAATATGAATGCAAGGTAAAGAGATAATAACGGAGTCACAATGAACAGCCGTTTGGAATACGGGCGGATGCTCTCCCGCGTGATCTTTCCGCCGAGACGATGAATTTTCCAAAGCCGCCGCAGTATGACAGCCGACCAGATCACGATAAACCATATGCCAAA
>CAMNJD010000381.1 GCA_946540705.1 uncultured Ruminococcus sp.
ATAGCATAACATATCTGCACTGTCAATAGAAACGCCATAGTTCTTCTGACCGCATATCAGAAATACTATGGCTTAAAACTTCTATATCAGCATCGTCCCTTTTGCCGCGCCTATTTTTCAAATCTATTTCAACCTATTTCACGCAGGGTATTGACTTTAGTGCTTTTTTGTGTTAAAATGATACATGGTGATGCCGCAAAGGCACCGCAATGTATCTGACAGAATCAGAAAGGATGTTACAGCATTATGCCTATTATTGATATTCTCGAACGCAATGCCGCGCTTTACGGCAACGATACCGCGCTGGTCGAGCTGAACCCCGCGATCATCGAGCCGCGCCGCGTCACATGGAAGGAATTTGAGCTCATCGAGCCGCGCAGACCCAACTACTACCGCAGAGAGATCACATGGAAGGTCTTTAACGAGAAAGCAAACCGCTTCGCACATTTCCTGATGTCCCGCGGCGTCAAAAAGGGCGACAAGGTCGGCATCCTGCTCATGAACTGCATCGAATGGCTGCCGATCTACTTCGGCATCCTCAAGGTCGGCGCACTCGCCGTTCCGCTCAACTTCCGCTATGCGGCAGACGAGATCGAATACTGCGTCGGGCTCGCGGATATCTCCGTGCTCGTGTTCGGCCCGGAATTCATCGGCCGCGTCGAGGAGCTCGTCGATACGATCGGCAATGACCGCATGCTGCTCTATGTCGGTCAGGGATGTCCGGGATTCGCGGAAAGCTATGATACGCTGACCGCAAACTGCCCCAGCAATACCCCCTCTGTCCTGCTCACCGATCAAGACGATGCCGCGATCTACTTCTCCTCCGGCACGACCGGCTTCCCCAAAGCGATCCTGCACAATCATGAGAGCCTGATGCATTCCTGCAAGGTCGAGCAGGCACACCACGGCCAGACAAAGGACGATGTGTTCCTCTGCATCCCGCCGCTCTATCATACCGGCGCGAAGATGCACTGGTTCGGCAGCCTCCTCACCGGCGGCAAGGCCGTCCTGCTGAACGGCATCTCCCCCTCGGTCATTCTCGAGGCAGTCTCCTCCGAGCACTGCACGATCGTATGGCTGCTGGTGCCGTGGGCGCAGGATATTCTCGATGCGATCGAAAGCGGCAAGGTCACACTCAGTGACTATGAGCTCTCGCAGTGGCGGCTCATGCACATCGGCGCACAGCCTGTCCCGCCGAGCCTCATTGCACGCTGGAGAAAATTTTTCCCGAATCAGCAGTATGATACAAACTACGGCCTCAGCGAGTCCATCGGACCGGGCGCACTGCATCTGGGTGTCGAGAACATCCACAAGGTCGGCGCGATCGGCAAGGCGGGCTTTGGCTGGGAGTGCAAGATCATCGACGAAAACGGCGATCCCGTGCAGCGCGGTGAAGTCGGAGAGCTCTGCGTCAAGGGCCCCGGCGTCATGACCTGCTACTATCATGATGAGGAGGCCACGAAGCAGGTGCTCAGCGCGGACGGCTGGCTCCGCACCGGCGATATGGCGCGTGAGGATGAGGACGGCTTTGTATTCCTCGTTGACCGCAAGAAGGATGTCATCATCACCGGCGGTGAAAACCTCTACCCTGTGCAGATCGAGGACTTTATCCGCTCGAACCCGAAGGTCAAGGACGTTGCGGTCATCGGCCTGCCCGACAAGCGCCTCGGCGAGATCGCGGCCGCGATCGTGTCGATCAAGGAGGACTGCTCCTGCACCGAGCAGGAGCTCAACAAGTTCTGCGAGGCACTTCCGCGCTACAAGCGTCCGCGCAAGATCATTTTCGCGGATGTTCCCCGCAATCCTACCGGCAAGATTGAAAAGCCGAAGCTCCGTGTCATGTACGGTGCAGACAAGCTCGTTGCAGAGCAGAATCAGGGATAATCAGAGGCTCCCGGTGCAATGCCGTTCCGGGAGCCTCATTCTTCTAGGGAATCACTGAATAATGTATCGCTGCACGATGATTGATCATGGAGCTCCGCTCCAAACCTCGCCAAAGGGACGTTGTCCACGGTGTTGCTTCGCAAACCTTTGGAATCCCGCAATGATGAATGGATAGAAAATACGTATTTTTCTATTGAATCTTAAAATGGGATGCTTAAGGGACAAATGTCCCTTAAGCAGGGGTTTGGGGACGGAGTCCCCATTAGAAATCCGCCGGAGGCACTTTCATCAGCGCTTTTCTAAGGGCTAAGGGAGGGGAAACTATGAAACATTCGATTATCAGAAACATCATTATTTTTCCGCTGCTTGCATGCGCTGTGCTGACAGGCTGTGCGATGGGCAGCAGTACGCCGGAGCAGAGCAGCCAGGATAACGGCAGCTCTGAGGCAGAACCCGGCACCGCACCCGCAGAGGAAGCCGCACCGACCGTCCTGCCGGTGCTCTCGATCCGGACGGATCGGCAGGGCGCTGATGCACTCGACTTTTTCACCGAACCCGTTGCGCCGCATGTCGCGGATCTCATCGCCTCCTGGACACCCGGCTATGTGCGCCCGCCCGCACCCTACTATGAGCCGTGTACGGTCACACTGACTGACACCGGACAGCAGGTGCTGCTCGACGGCGCGGCTGCTGAGGTCAAGGTGCGCGGCAACTGGACCACGACCTATGACAAGAAACCGCTGCGCATCAAATTCACGGAAAAGCAGAATCTGCTCGGCCTCAATGACGGCGCAATGCTGAAAAACTGGGTGCTGCTTGCCGATTACAAGGATGCCTCCATGCAGCGCAACAAGACCGCGCTTCAGATCGCACGGGAGCTGCTTGAGCCGGACGGCCTTTATGCCGCCGATGCGGATTATGTCGAGCTGCATCTCAACGGTGCGTATTTCGGCGTGTATCTGCTGACGGAATATTTGCAGGTCAGCAAGCACCGCATCAGCATCACCGACCCGAAAAAGGATGATACCGGCACGGATATCGGTTATTTTCTCGAATTTGACGGCAATTTCTATACCGAGGATGCGCTGCATCAGTTCCATGTGGATTATGCGGACAATGCCCCGCTCACGCCCTTTGTCGGCGAGGGCGGCGGCGGCCGGACGATCACCTGCCTGCCGGAAGGCGCCAACGATCCGAAAAACGATATCGGCTTTTCGATCAAGAGCCAGATCAATTCGCAGGAGCAGCATGATTTCATTGCGAATTTTGTCAATCAGGTCTACAATATCATGTACGCGGCCGCATATGAGCATAAGGCCTACCGCTTTGATGCAGATTTCCGGGAGATCACGCAAGCGCCGGACATGACCCCGCAGGAGGCGGTCGAGGCAGTTGTGGATACGCAGTCGCTCGCGGATGCTTACATTGTCGCGGAGCTGACCTGTGATGCCGATATTTACTGGTCGAGCTTCTTCATGGATGCGGATTTCGGCGCAGACGGCAGCAAAAAGCTCACCTTTGAAGCACCGTGGGACTTCGATTCCGCGCTCGGCAACAAAGCGCGCTGTGAGGACGGCACCGGCTTCTATGCCGCAAGCATCGTGCCGGAGGTCAACGGTGTCGCCTACGAAACCTGCAACCCGTGGCTGACCGTGCTGATGAATGAGGACTGGTTTCAGCAGACTGTCCGCGAAAAATGGACAGCCGCCTATGATGACGGCGTATTTGACCGCGCCTTGCAGACCTTGCAGGAGGATGCGGAACGCTGTCATGATGCATTTGTGCAGAACGACAAGCGCTGGGGCATCTCCTCGGAGAACAGCGGCATTGCAAAGGAGCTTTCAAAGTCCGCCGCGCAGTGTAAAACGCAGGAGGCCGCATCCGCATATCTCAAGGACTGGCTGGAAAAACGTATCAGCTTCCTGAACGGCTACTGGCATGCCTGACAGCATGAAACACACGCGATCAGCAGGAGCAGGACAGCGTTCTGCATCCTTGCAGACCGGATTGACGGAAAGGCTGGGATCATATGTCAAAAACGATGAAGTATCTTCTTTTCACATTCATTAGCGCATATTTACTTATGATTCTCGCATCCCACAACCTACAGCGCGGCACACATGCCGGTGAATCGACCGCCGGCCACCTGATGGCGCTTGGTATGCTGATGCCGACACTCGGGGCGATGATCGCAGGGGAAAAGATCCGCTTCCTCGGCTGGGATCCGGATTTCTCCGACAATAAAAAACTGATCCTTCTCGCATGGCTCCTTCCGACTGCGAGCCAGCTTCTGGGGGCGGCATTGTATTTTACGGTGTTTCCCGGAGAATTTGACATGTCGGGCACTTTTTTGAAGGAGACCGATCCGATTGCTTTTGAACTGCTGGAGGAAAGCGGGGAATCCTACAACTCATACGTCATCAGAAAGATCTTTTTATCCTTCACTTCTCCGCGTCTTGTGATTGCAGCGTTGTTGGGACTCGGCGAGGAGATCGGATGGCGGGGATTTCTGTTTCCCAGACTGAAGCTGCATTTCGGACGCACCAAGGGGCTGCTGATCGGCGGCATCATTCACGGGACGTGGCACTTTCCGCTGATGCTGCTCATCGGTTACGAGTACGGAAAGGACTACATCGGTGCGCCCCTGCTGGGAATGTTTGCATTCTGTGTTTTCACCACTGCAACCGGAATCATATCCGATTTTCTGTATGAGAAATCACAATGCATCCTGCTGCCTGCGCTGTTTCACGGAACCATCAATTCGACATTTAATCCGTATTTGCTGAGCGACTGCACGCACCCTGAGCGCTCCGTTTTCGGGCCGTCCGATATCGGACTGATCGCCGTGATCCCGATGCTGCTGTTTGCAGTCAGTATCCTGCACCGCGAAAACAAGCGGGAACGCATGGAACTGATGCTTTCATAAGAAACCGCTGAATCATGTATACTGGAATTTCCCGAAAGACTGAGCCCGCCGGACTGTCCGGCGGGCTCAGTCTGTAGAAAAAGTGTCTCCGACGGATTCAAAATGGGGGCGCCCCTCGCTTCGCTGTGTCGAGTTTGCTGCGCAAACATCGAGCCCCCATACCCCC
>CAMNJD010000382.1 GCA_946540705.1 uncultured Ruminococcus sp.
TATCCGCTCACATCAATGACCTTGCTGTCGTCCATCTTGCTGCGAATCAGATATGTGCCATCGCCCGCGGACGTAAGCCGCCAGAGCTGATTCACGGCGCTGCCGCCGGTTTTCTTTGCGGAGAGAACGATCTGTGCCCCGTTTGCAGTATTGCCGCCGCTGACATCCATGACCTTTCCGTCAACACCGCTTTCGATGTAATAATATCCGTCGCTTTTGCGCAGCTTCCAGCGCTGTGTGGCCGTCCTGTCAATATGATACAGAATGACGTCCCCGGTGCTGCGGGCATGGTCGAGTGTTGCATTGCCTGCACAGGCGGGAACGATCGCAAATTCTTCGTTCTCGCCGTATGCGTCCAGCTCCGCCGCATCCGAGCGCCGGGAATCCTGCCCCAGTTCTACAGAACGGTCGCCGATATCACGAATATCCATTCCGCCGGGCAGATTGGCAGCGGAAACGGATATGCACTGTGCAGTCATGTTCAGAGACAATGCCGCCGCAGCCAGTCCCGCCGCGATACGGAATAATAAGTTCTTCATATGCTTCACCCCGTTATTTGTGAGGATTCTTGCCTTCCCCCGCGCCGGAAAAATCCGGCACGGGTCAACTGAAGGAGGTTTGGAATGATCAGTTGCTCTTGATCTTGAATTGACCGTAGGTCATCAGTGCATCTGCATGGCCGCCGGTGATTTCCGCACCCGGCTTTGTATAGACACCGTGTTCAGGATTGCGCAGACCGAACAGATAAACGCGGTTGTCCGTTATTTCGTCCACGCTGTTCGGGCTTATGACAAAGCGTTTGTTGTTCATGTTGTATCTTGTGCCCGCATCGGAGAGCACATACTCCCACGGCTGCACCAGTCCGGTGTTGTCCGGCACGCGGTCGCGCTCGCCGACACCGATCTTCATCAGCGGTGTTTCGTCCTTGACGGGTGCGCCGCTGCGGTAGTAGAGATACGCATTCTCTGCAGTATTGATGCAGATTTGCTTTCCGGTCGAGGTCCTTGCAGGATAATACTCCGCGCCGTCGATGAACACGCAGTCAAGTCCCTTCGCGTTCTTGGTCAGCTCCGGCTGCGTGCCCGTCTTGACAATGACGTCATAGGCGGCATCTTCTGCTGTGGAGACCTTGCCGTAGCCCATGAAAACGGTCTTGCCGCTGTTTTCACTCAAATTGATGTCCAGCACATAGGTTGCGCCCTGATTCTGCAAATCGGCAGCCGCCGTGTTGATGCTGTCCGCCTCAGAGAGATACACTCTGCCGACATAGCCCTTGCTGTCATCGCATTTGCCGTGCAGATAGGTGAACGAATCCGGATCGACTGCGGGCTTTGCATTGTCGCCGGTAGTCGTAACGGTCTTTGCCGTTTTGCTGCCGGGCGCATATGCGACCGTATCGAAGTCGATTGTGGTGATCGGATCGCCGAGCGAGAGGTTCTTGGACTGGTAGATATAATAGGTCTCGTATCTGTCAATGACCGGCTCCTTGCCGCAGCGTGTATAGGTCACACCGCCGACCTTGATGGATTCCGGTGCGAAATCCTTTTCCGGCTTGTATTTGAGCAGTCCGCGGATCGCCTCATTCGGATTGTCCGTTCTGGAAACGCCGAGCATCGCAACAAAGACATCCGAGCCGATGGAGTACTCTGTCGGAACGTCGCAGTTGTCGCGGATGGTATACTGCCACGGAATGCCTTGTCCCCAAAGAGCCATTGCAGTATACCCGTTCCGTTCGTCATCGTATAGATTCATCCATTGGCCCATGTAACCTCGTTGCAGTTCCTGATCTGTCAGAGAAGAGACATACTTTCTCCATGTCGGTACGAGATCACCTATCATTTTGTTGTATTCTTCTATAAACCCTTCCATATAAGGGCTTTCATGGCTCACGCTTCTGTTCGCATAATTCTCAGAACCTTGATAGCTCAGTTCGCCCGGTTTCCCTGTAACGCCGTATCTTGCAGAAAATGTCGTGCTGAGATTATACGGGAGAATCTCGTCCGTGCAGGAATTGAGAAGGGTCATCATGCAGCTGTCCGTATTGGTCTTGTTGATGGAAACATACATTTCATCGGAGACTTCCTGTCCCTTTTCCTTCATCGCATCGACCTGTGTCTTGGTATCTGCCACTGCAAGAACGACATTCGAGATATATTTCTTCTGACTCGTGTCAGCCTTTCTGTTCAGGAACATATACACGCCGCCGCCTGCCTTTTCCGTCGGAAGATATGCCAGATTGTGCGGCACAGGCGAATTGCGCACGCGGATATCCACGACCGGCTTCCAGCCGTCCGGCGTAGTGCTGCCGTTGTTCGTGAACAGAATGTCGTCATAGGTGAGCGGAGCTTTCCCGCTCATCGGGCCCGCACCGAAAATGCCCTTGCAGCGCATCTGACTGGCAGACCATTTCACGGAATAATCCACCGTACAGGGGTTCTCGGGCCAGTAGCCCTCCCGTTCAAAGTCCTCGGGCTTGAAGTCCGTGCGGTCATCGTAGAGCCAATCTGTTTGGGAGCCGGTCTGCGTATTCACAGAAACAAGATAATCATGTGTTGCGCTAAACCCGAGTATCCAGTAAACATCTACATCCAGAACGCCGATATTCTCAACGCCATATAGTGCGAAGTACGGATCCTGCGCGGCATAGCCGCCGCTCTGTGCGGTTCCGTACATCGGCTGGAGTGATTCCGCACCCTGTATGGCAGTATAGGAGACAAAATCCGTGATTGCACGTTTCGGATTATAAGTATAGTTTATCATGATCGTCGAACGCGGGGTCTTATCCAATTTAAAGGTTCCGTGGTCATATTCCGTACCCTTCAGCAAATTATCATCAATCCTGAATCGGGTTCCGGCGCCTGAATTGATCAAATCGCTTCCCAGATGCGCCGCAAACGGTCTGGCGATCACGCCGACCGCATCATCCTCCTCCGGCAGCAGCATCGGCGTAATACCCGCTATATATTTTGTGGCGGCTGTACCGTCTGCATTGGTCGGCAGATATGCGACACTCGGTCGGTAATACAAATAAACCGGGGGGAATTCACTCATCCATGTGTTATAAACATCATCCGTATAACGGGGCTCAAGCGGTGCTCTTTCGCTGATTCCTTGAGCGTATGCTTGATTGGGTTTGTTGAAGTTGAAGGGCAGTCCTGCAAAGGTCATGATCGGCTCATAGCCCGCCGGCGCTTCCTTCGGGTCATGCACGATGATGAAATCCGCAGTGATCGGATCGCCGTGCGTCTCTTCGGCTGTGGCATAGAGTCCGTCGCCCTGCGATGTCATGCCGCCCTTCGGTGTGCTGCCGCGTGCGAGCGCGTAATTGGCGCTGCCGAACAGTGCCGTCATCGAAGTATTGTTCGGCGACATGCGGAGATCGGTCAGTGCAATATCCGGATTCGTCGTCAGGGAATATCCGAAATAAGTATATGTGCGGTAGACATTCGGCGTCAGGTTCTGGTTGATGATCGTGAGACCCTGTGCCTGAAGCTCCTTCTGCGCGGCAGTCTCATTGCCGTAATACGAGACGATCGAGACGTCCTTGATATAGAGCGGTGCCCGCGTGGCGGTGTAGGTCAGGAAAACGGAATCCTTCGGTGCGGCGGTGTCGCTGCTGCCGTCCGCGTCTTCGCCGTTTTCCAGATCGGCGGCTTCCTGCTCCTCCAGTGCCTTGATCTCTGCGTCGCTCGGCTTTTCAGGCGGGGTGAATTCCGTTGCCGATGCAAAGTCAAACGGCAGATTGGAGAAGGCGGAGATGATCTTTCCGGTGCCGTCAAAGTCGTCATACGATCCGAGCACGCCGAAATCCGCGATGATCGGCTGACCGAGCTTTGTATTCGTCGTGTAGTAGATCAGGTCGCCGTATACGGTGTCGGCGAGATAGCTGTAATACTGATAATTCGGAACGGTGTCAAAGTCGACATCCGCCGGAAGGATGCGGATATCCGTGATCGCCTTGCTTGCGTTCGTGCTGCCCTTGTAGCCGAGATAGGTATACTTTGCCGGTTTCGCATTCGGCGTCAGATTGCGGTCGATGAACGAATAGCCGGCATTCTGGAGCTCCTGGATCGCAAGGGCACGGGTCTCCTTCCGAACCAGCTTCAGACCGGTGAGGTAGAGCTGCACCTGCTTGAAGGTCAGGAACAGATGTGTGCCGTCTGCCTCCGCACCGGCATCTTCACTTTCGGTATTGAATTCCGTTTTGCTCTGTAAGTCATAGGGCATATTTCCGAAGGTCATGAGCGTCTTGAAAGCAGGCTTTCTTGCACTCATCGCGCCGATGCAGTGAAACTCTGCGGAAATCGCCTGATTGCCGCTTGTGCTCGTTGTGGTATAATATGTATCGCCGTTTGCCGCCGTGCCGATCTTCTTATAATCGGCGGAAACCTTTGCTGCATCTGCGCCGGCAGGCAGAACCTTGATATCCGTCACGGCATTGATGACAGTGCCTGCTTTCTTGTAGCCGAGCAGCGTTGCC
>CAMNJD010000383.1 GCA_946540705.1 uncultured Ruminococcus sp.
CAAGCCTTTGAAAAGGCTTGAGCGAAACTTTTAATATGGGCGAAATTAAAACTATTTGTTTTAACCTTATTTTTCCGACCACCTAAAAAAGTTACATACCCCTTTTTTGTTACATGCTCATCGCGGTCAGAACCGGTTGACGAGCTGATCGAAGTCGCTGAGGTCAAAGGATGTATTTTCCGGCTCCGCAGCTTTTCCGCTCTGTGCGGATTTCGGCGCGGAATTTTTCTGCTGATATGCGGCATAGAATGCATCGTCCTGTGCCTGTGCCTGTTCCGGTGTCCGGATGCCGGCAGCCTTCCATTTCTCGATGATGCCGTTCAGGTACTTGAAATCGAGCTTATTGCCTTTTTTTTCAAGTGTTTTCTCGTAGGCGATGCGGAGCATATCCATGCTCATTCCGGCTGCGCTCCAGTTGTCTATCATGGCCTGCTGCTTCTGTGTCGGAGAGCGGTCCATCTCAAAGAGCCGCATGACCTGTCCGGTATAGGTTTTCGCGGCGGTGCGGCGCTGAATATCTGCCTGCACCTGTGCATGGGTCATGATGCCGCGCTCATGCCATTCCAGCGCAATTTTCTCCATATACCGCACGAGGAAGCAGTCCTGCTCGACACAAAAGACCGTGAGCATCAGGATGAGATCCGGCTGAAGGCCGAGGTATTCGTTCATCCAGAGGAAGCTCTTTTGTTCGGTGTAATTCAGCGGCCGGCCGATCGCCTTTTCGGTCATGCGGAACATTTCCGCGATGATGCTGTTTTGTGTGATGCGTTCGGCGATCTGTGACGGCGGCATGGAAAAGCTGCTGCTTGTCATCTGTACAGCGCCCGGATTCTGTACCGGTTCCGGCGCTGCGGGCTGCGGTGCAGCAGGTGCAGGTGCCGCGGCGGGCGCAGCAGCGGGGATTGCCGCGGGTGTGCTGACGGTCTGCTGCTGTGTGATCTGCACGGCCGGAGACGGCTCCTGCATTTGCAGGATATTGACGCGCTGCCAGAAGGCGAGCGCCTCCTCAACGGCATCCGCCGTGACATTGCAGGCCTGTTCGATCTGCGCAGATGCGACCGGTGCTTCCGCATGGCAGAGCACATAGAGCAGCACCTTGAGCTGATCGTGACTGGCGAGCTTGAGCAGATTATCTGCGACTGCGGCCGGGACCGGGAAGGTCTGCCCAAACCTGAGAAAAACGTCCATTCGTGCAGCCTCCTTGCTCCGGACATAGTGATACTCTTATAGTATAGCACAAAAAGCCGAAAATGTAAAGGGCAGACCTGCGAAAAAAGCCTGCCCTCCGTTATGAAAATTTTATGAAGCCTGCAAACAGAACTGCCGCAGTCTTTTCGCGGACTGCGGCAGCTTTTCATATCAGAGCATTTCTTATGACCATGCACGCGCTGCATACGCGGCCATATCTGCGGGCGAAACATCGCTGACGCTTGACCCGCCGATGACATTCGCATCATTCTTGGCAGTCGCCTTCAGCGGGTAGGCACCGACATAATCGCTCGTACCTGTCGTTGCGACAACAACGCCGCGGACGGTATAATTCTCAGCATAGACAGCCCATGCGGTGTCGGCATAATCCGGATACAGACGAATCAGGCGGCCGCCGAGCGTCGCAGGCGCGGGAGATGCATCAGCGCCGAGCGCAGCGTCCGCGGGGAAGGCCGAGCCGTTGACATATGCCTCGGTGATCTGACCGTTTTCGCCCTTGACAGTCAGGGTTCCGGACTTTGCGGCGCCGTAGAAGAAGGATTCATCTGCGGCACGCTCAGCAAACTCATATTCCTGCATAATGGTCTGCATGGAATTGAACAGCACCTTTGCTTCGCTGTTCGCGCTGTTCAGGCGGCTGTTGGTATAATAATTGTACATTGCCGGGACCAGCGTGATCAGCAGAATGCTGATGATCGCGATGACCACCATCATTTCGATCAGTGTAAAGCCGTCGTGGACCCTTTCTTTGATTTTTCTGAAATTCATATCGCATCCTCCTTTTCCGGAAGGTGAATTACCATTCAAGGTCATCTGCAAGATTGCAAACCTGTGAAAAATTATCACTATTCCAAGATTAGTATAGCATATCTTGACGAAAATGTCAATAGAAAATGAACAATTTGTTAAGGGGAAAAGGTCACAAAACGGAGGCGGCGCATTCGTGCATTCTGCCGAATACGCAACGGAACCGCCGGATTCTTCACTCCATCGGGGCAAGATCCTCCGGCTCCAGCAGCTCTGTGAGGAGCACGCGGGTCATCGAAAAGCGACCTGCGGAATAGGAGAAGGACGAGGAGCCGAGTCTGGGGGCGGAGCGCTCAGGTTTCTCCTGTGCGGGCAGCTCAAGGACTGCACTGCTGAAGCCGTCGAGCACCTGACGGGTCAGGGAGGCGCTGAACGTCTCGCAGAAGCGGCTGAGCAGCATTTCGTTTCCGGTGAGTGAGATATCTCTGCTCATGGACGGGTGCATGCAGGATTCGCCGTCGCTGCCGGGCGTAAAGGCCATGCTGATGCGGATGAGATCACCCGCACGTTCTGCGGAGAAGCGCATGCTGCGCAGCTTCGGATCGCCGCGGTGCGTGGTAATGAACATTAGCAGGAGCGCGACGAGCAGGCGCTCTTCATCGACTGCTGCGAACAGCCCGCTGCCGACAGCGGATTCGGTGACAGTGAGGTTGCTGCCGACGGCCTTGCCGACATCGGTGATAAACCGCCTGAGTGTCGGGCTGATATCCTGCGTGATGATAAATTCTTTGTATTCTTCGGACTCGGAGTCAAACCCGCTGTACCAGAGCATTTCCTCGCAGTGCGCGGTGCTGTTGAGCAGACCGTAGCATGCATTTTCCGCACGGCTGAGCCATTTATCCACGCTGCCGGGCTCATTGAGCTCGGGGTGCTCGTCGATGAGAAAATGCAGCGACTGCACGAACTGCGCAGCGGCGGTGTGTCCGGCGTCGGACTGTGCGCGCAGCATTGCACGGGTCTCGGCCGGTGAGAAGCTGCGTGAGGCCGGTGACCGGTCGAAGGTCAGCAGGAAGAGCGGCTCATCGCCCGCCGGGATCGGCCGGATCGTGCAGCGCACGGCATCGCCGTCCGCATCGGAGAAGATCACATTTCCGTCAGGCGGGAGGACCGGCAGGAGCGTTTCCGAAGAAACGGTCAGCTCAGAGCTCATCCGTATCAGCAGCTTTTTGGTTCTGGCATCCGGTGCCCAGACCGGCTCCAGATTTTTATTGACAGCGCAGACCGGTTCCGCCGATCCGCCCCAAAGTGTTTGCAGTGCATTCAGAACAGACTGTTCCATTTCTTATGCCTCCTTTTTTGCTCAGGCCTGTTGTGTGAAAAACAGAGCATTGACATCATGATACTGATACCATTATACACAAAAGCAATGTCGATTTCGAGTATTTTGCAAAGATTTGGAAAGGTTCACAATTTTATAGCCCTGTGATTGTATGAAATCCACAAATAGTACAGCATTTCGTAGGAATCCGTGAATTTTTTGTCAAAGTGCTTGCAATTTCGGGCAAAATGGTGTAAAATAGAAGTATCAAATTTTAGGAGGTAATTCCAATGTCTGTTAAAGTTGCTATCAATGGTTTCGGCCGTATCGGTCGTCTGGCTTTCCGCCAGATGTTCGGCGCAGAGGGCTATGAGGTTGTTGCAATCAACGACCTGACCAAGCCGTCTATGCTGGCTCACCTGCTCAAGTATGATACCGCTCAGAAGGGCTACTGCGGCATCATCGGTGAGAACCTGCACACCGTTTCCGCTGATGACGAAGCAGGTACCATTACTGTTGACGGAAAGACCCTGAAGATCTATGCAAAGGCAAATGCTGCTGAGCTGCCGTGGGGCGAGATCGGTGTTGACGTTGTTCTGGAGTGCACCGGCTTCTACTGCTCCAAGGAGAAGTCTCAGGCTCACATTGACGCCGGCGCAAAGAAGGTCGTCATTTCCGCTCCGGCAGGCAATGATCTTCCGACAATCGTCTTCTCTGTCAATGAGAAGACCCTGACCAAGGATGACAAGATCATCTCCGCAGCTTCCTGCACCACCAACTGCCTCGCTCCGATGGCAAAGGCTCTGAATGACTATGCTCCGATCCAGTCCGGTATCATGAGCACCATTCACGCT
>CAMNJD010000384.1 GCA_946540705.1 uncultured Ruminococcus sp.
CGAGGGGCGCTGCCCCTCGACCCTGCAAGCCTTTGAAGAAGGCTCACATTTGTCTGCGACAAATGCGCCGAAACTTTTGATATGGGTGCGGAAAAGATATTTGTGTTAACCAGAATTTGTCAACCACCTAAAAAGTTACATACCCATAATTTCAAACGAAACGGAGAATACAGTCATGACTGAACGGGAAAAGGCGGCGGCAGGCTTTCTGTATGACGCAAATTATGACAGGGAGCTCGCAGAGCTGCGTGCGAAATGCATGAACCTCTGCTGGGAATACAACGCGCTGCGCCCGACCGAAACGGAACAGCAGCAGACATTGCTGAAGCAGATCCTCGGCGGCATGGGGAGCGGCTGCACGGTTCTCGCGCCGTTTCGCTGCGACTACGGCTATAACGTGACCGTCGGCAATAACTTCTTTGCAAATTACAACTGCATCATCCTTGACGGCGCAAAGGTCACCTTCGGGGACAATGTGTTCATCGCGCCGAACTGCGTGTTCACGACGGCGGGGCATGCGCTTGACGAGGCACAGCGCAACCGCGGCCTGGAGATCGCGCTGCCGATCACGGTCGGGAACAGCGTGTGGTTCGGGGCAAATGTGACCGTGCTCCCCGGCGTGACGATCGGGGACAATGCGGTCATCGGTGCGGGCAGCGTCGTGACGAAGGACATCCCCTCCGGCGTCATCGCGGTCGGGAATCCCTGCCGCGTCCTGCGGCCGATCACCGGCGAGGACCGGCACCGCTATCCGGTCTGGGAGAAATAAGAATATGAAAACAAAATCGAAGAAAAAGAAGATCATTCTGTTCACGCTGCTTGCGGTTCTGCTTCTGCTGATCGCTGCCGCAGTCTGGTTTTTCCAGTTCACGCACAGCGGATACAAAATGACGGTGCCGTTCCGCCCGTCTTTTGAGGAGATCGAGGATAATGTGTATATCAACAAGGGCTATGCCGGCTCAGAGGAGGAAGTCCTCGAGCAGATTCTGTTGGCAAAGGGACGCGGTACCGCGTTTTTCGGCGAACTGCAGGGAACGGATGAGACTGTGTTTATTATCTGTGATGACAAAAAGCTGCTGAAAAAGCTTGGCAGCGAAAAAGATACGTCAACGCTTCTGTTTCCTGTTCGCAGGCATTATATCTGTATTTCGGACGAGTATCTGAATCAGGATATTGTATCGCATGAGCTGACGCATGCCGAACTGCATTCCCGCCTGAACGACAAGGCGCTCAGAAAGCTCCCGACATGGTTTGACGAGGGACTCGCAACGCAGAACGATTACCGCGAACAGTACAGCGCCGAGGAGTGGGAAAAGCAGACCGATCACGGAGCGAATGTCCTTGCTCCCGAAGATATGGACACCCCGGAGGAGTTCTATGCCGGCACTGCCGAGGACAGGCGGTTCCGCTATCTGAATGCGAAGCATCTGGTCAGCGAGTGGATGGCAGCACACGGGCAGGAGGGACTGATTGCGCTGATCGGCGCGCTGAACAGCGGGACGGATTTTGAGACAGCCTTCGGAGGGTGAAAAGGCATGCATATCAGAGCATACATACCGGACGATCTGCCGGAAATGTGCCGGATCTGGAATGAGGTTGTGGAGGCGGGCGATGCCTTTCCGCAGGAGGAATGCCTGACGGCCGAATCGGGCGCAGCATTCTTCGCAGCGCAGACCTATACGGCAGTTGCGGAGGAAGACGGACGCATTTACGGGCTTTATATCCTGCACCCGAACAATGTCGGGCGCTGCGGGCATATCTGCAACGCCAGCTATGCGGTCAGCAGCGAGAGCCGGGGCAGACATATCGGCGAGCAGCTTGTGCTGGACTGTCTGGCACAGGGAAAAGCGCACGGCTTCCGTGTGCTGCAATTCAATGCCGTTGTCGAGAGCAATGTGCATGCGCGGCATTTGTATGAGCGGCTGGGATTTGAGCAGCTCGGCACGATCAGGGGCGGCTTTCGGATGAAAAACGGCGAATATGTCAACATCTGCCCGTATTACAGGGAGCTGTGATACGCAGAACATCGGAAACGGAGGTGCATGGAATGACGGAAAAGCCGCTTGTGATCGCGGTAGTCGGGGCAACTGCCTCGGGCAAGACCGCGCTCGGCATAGAGATCGCACAGCATTATCACGGCGAGGTGATCTCGGCGGATTCCATGCAGCTCTACAAGGGGCTGGACATTGCGACCGCAAAGCCGACCGCAGAGGAGATGCAGGGCATCCCGCACCACCTCATCAGCGTGCTGGAGCCCGCACATGCCTGCTCTGTTGCGCAGTATGCGGACATGGCGCGGAAAACGCTCAGGGAGGTGCAGCAGCGCGGAAGGCTGCCGGTGTTTGTCGGCGGCACGGGGCTGTACATGGATGCGGTGCTGGACAATATTCAGTTTCCGGATATCCCGGCAGACGCGGCACTGCGGGAGCAGCTTCAGAAGGAGGCTCAGATGCGCGGCAATGCGGCCATGCGCGAACGGCTCCGCGCCTGCGACCCCGAATCGGCGGAGCGCCTGCACGAGAACAATCTCCGGCGCATCCTGCGGGCACTGGAGGTCTATGAGCTGACGGGCATCCCGCTCTCGGAGCATGCCCGCCGCAGCAGGGCAGTCCCGCCGCCGTTTGATGTCCTGCGCATCGGCATCGGCTTTGCGGACCGCGAAAAGCTGTACGGGCGCATCCGGCTCCGCGTGGACAGGATGCTGGAGCAGGGACTGACTGACGAGGTGCGGACGGAATTCCTCAGCGGCAGACGCCGTGCGACCGCTGCCGCCGCGATCGGCTACAAGGAGCTGCTGCCGTGGCTTCAGGGCTATGAACGGCTTGACGCATCCGCCGCACGCATCAAACAGGAAACCTGCCGCTATGCCAAACGGCAGGGAACGTGGTTCCGTCGGAATCCACAAACGGAATGGATCATGCGGGATACGGATTGTGCGGAATGTGGAATTTTCGGGATTGCTCAAAAAATCATCGCCAAACGGGGCGGTTTGTGATATAATATATTATGTGTAGTTGTTTGAGGGGGTATCTGTGCCCCGATGAACCGGCACAAACCATATACATATGGGATAATGAAAGAAATGAGGCAAGAATTTATGACAAACAAAGGGTTGAATCTTCAGGATGTATTTCTGAATCAGGCGAGAAAAGACCGCCTGCCGCTGACCATTTTCCTGACGAACGGCTATCAGTTCAAGGGCATCATCCGCGGCTTTGATTCATTCATCGTGATTCTCGAAACAGACGGCCGCCAGCAGCTCGTGTATAAGCACGCGATCTCGACGATCGTCCCCGCAAGACCGATCTCCATTCTCGATGCAATGGAGCAGCGTGAGGAAGCAGAATAACGAATGAATGAGCTTACAACGCGAATCCTGAAGATCCTTGTGCTGGTATTCGCTGTTGTTCTGGCTTCAACCATTTTCTATCATCTGCTGTTTCAGGACTATGAAACGGAAAATGCGATCTACTATGAGGTGCGCGACAGCTCCCCGTTCCAGGGCGTCTATGTGCGCAATGAAACAGTGCTGCAGTATGCCGGCACCGGCGCACTGCGCTACTGCGTCGCTGACGGCGACAAGCTCGGCGTCGGCAGCACGATCGCAGAGGTCTATTCCAGTGAGGAGCAGATCGACCTGCGCAGGCGCATCGCCGAAAAGGAGAATGAGCTGGCAATGCTCAGCCGGATCGAAAACCCCGGCACCGCCGAGCATGCACAGCCCGCGAATCTTTCCGCTCTCATCCGCGACCAGTATCGCTCTATGATCCGGCTGCGGGAGCGCGGAGATTATTCCTCGATGCTCTCAGGCAGACAGGAGCTTAATATCTATATGAGCACCTACGAGAAGATCACACACCCGGAAATGGACTACCAGAGCCGGATCGCGGCACTGGAGGACGAAATCAGCCGCCTGAATATGCAGAAAACTGTCCCTGAGCAGACCATCCGCTCCGACCGCAGTGCCTATTTTATCAGCTATGTGGACGGCTATGAGGAGCTCCTGCGCGCCGACAATGTCCGGCAGCTCACCGCAGAGCAGCTCAGCAGCGTGAGCGATGACGGGACCGGTACTGCCGACCCCAATGCGATCGGCAAGCTGGTGGACGGCTATTCGTGGTACATCATCGGCGTGTTCGATAATACCAAGCTCCGGCTTTCGGAGGACGATGTTGCAACGGTACGGCTGGAATCACTCACGCGCAATGTGCGCGTAAAGGTCGATTCGCTCGTTTCGACCGGCGATTTTACACAGACGCAGGCGATCCTGCGCTGCGACCAGTTCACCTACGATACCGTACAGCACCGCACCGAGCGCGTCGAGATCCTGCGCGATACCGTCGAGGGCATCCGCGTCCCGCGCTCCGCGATCCGCTTCAAAACGCTGGACGAGCCCGTGCTGGATGACAAGGGCGAGGCCGTGAAGGACGCTCAGGGCAATGCCATAACACAGCAGACCGACACCATGGGCGTGTATGTCCTGGTCGGTGAGGCTGCGGAATTCCGCAAGCTGAAAATTGTGTATGAGGATGAAGATTTCTACCTCTCCGCGCTTGATGCCGGAAGCGGGTATGTGTCACTTTATGACGATATTATCGTAAAGGGAGTGATGGCAGATGGCGGATAACGGCATCTGCACGGAGGAACAGATCAGCGCCGTGCTGACGCGCCTTGGTGAGATCCGCAGAAGGATCGCGGCAGCATGTCAGGCGTCGGGTCGTTCCCCGGAGGCGGTCACGCTGATGGCCGTCACGAAAACGGTCGATCCGGTGCTCATCAATGCCGCCGTGGACGCAGGCGTTACCGTGCTGGGAGAAAACCGCGTGCAGGAGTTTCTCTCAAAGCGTGAGGCCTACCGCCCGCAGGCAGAGGTGCAGTTCATCGGACACCTGCAAACCAATAAGGTCAGGCAGATCATTGACAAGGTCACGCTGATCCATTCCGTGGACAGCCTGCATCTTGCGGAAGCCGTCAGCCGCGCCGCGGAGGCGAAGGGAATCGTCATGCCGGTGCTGCTGGAGGTCAATATCGGCGGGGGGGG
>CAMNJD010000385.1 GCA_946540705.1 uncultured Ruminococcus sp.
TGCATTCAGCGAGTGGATCGCGAACCGCTCCCGCATGGACAATCTGCTTCGCACGCTGCCCGAGCCGACGGAGCTGGTCTGACGGAGCGTACATCAAACATACAGCCCGGAGGCGATGCAGCACCTCCGGGCTTATTTTGCGCATGACCGTTTGCGGATGTTAAAGACTTGTTAAGAATTTCTGTGCTATAATCAGGCCATAGAGAAACAAAGCACTGCCCCCTAAGACACTGAAATGAGGTACACATTATGTTTTTCCGAATCCTGAAAAAAGACCTGAAGCGCAAAAAGACAATGAACATCATTCTGCTGCTCTTTGTCATCCTCTCAGCAATGTTCGCGTCCGCAAGCGTCAACAACATCAGCGCAGTGACAGGCGGCATTGATCACTATCTTGAGATCGCGAATGTGCCGGATATTGTCGTATATACGATGAAGGACTCCAAGGCAATGGAGGAGATCGAAGCGCTGCCCTCTGTGAAAGAGACGAGAATCGTAGAGGCTGTGGATATCTGGTCTTCCAAGCATTTTTATCATCAGGGCAAACAGCTCGAAACCTTTATCAATTCCGCGGCGCTTTATCCGGTTGATGACTTCAGCATCCGCTGCTTTGACAGCGACAACAACGTGGTCGGGGAGGTTGAAAAGGGCAGCTTTTACGCGACCTCGCAGTTTATTAAGGACACTGACATCAAACCGAACGATGATGTGACAATCAAAATCGGCGATACAGACATCACACTGAAATACCGCGGCACGATCAAATGCCCGGTTTTCTCGACAGAATCCCTTTCCGGACCGTGCCTGCTGCTCAATCATGCGGATTACGATGTGCTTTACAATGAGCCGGAGGTCATGCACGCCGGTATTCAGATGAATGTGAAAACCGATGACATCAGGGCCGTTGAAGATATCGTTGCAAATTACCCCGCAGATGCGTCCTGCATGAAAAAGGAAGACTACAAGGGATTGTTCCTGTATGACATGCTCGCTGCATATATCCTCATGGCAATCAGCATTCTGCTGATGCTGACCGCATTTGTGGTGCTGCGGTTCTCGATCGGCTTCACGATCAGCGAGGAATACCGCGAGATCGGCGTCATGAAGGCGGTCGGTATCGACAACAGCAGCATCCGCAAACTGTACATCGCAAAATACCTTGCGATTTCCGTTCTCGGCGCTGTAATCGGCTTCGCAGGTTCGATACCGCTCGGCAGCACCATGATGAAGACTGTATCGAAAAACGTGGTGCTCGAAGGCAAAAACAGTGTTGTGCTCGGCCTGATCAGTGCAGCAGCAGTCGTTCTCATCATCCTGCTGTTCTGCTACACCTGCACCCGCAGGGTCAGAAAGCTCTCCCCGATCGACGCGGTGCGCAGCGGGCAGACCGGCGAGCGCTTCCGCAAAAAGAGCATCATGCATCTGGGACGCTCAAAGCTGCCCTCGACCGGCTTTCTCTCAGTCAATGATGTTCTGAGCGCACCCAAGCGGTTCGGCATCATCACATTGGTTTTCGCAGTCTGTCTGCTGCTCGTCACCTGCATGTCGAATTTCGTTATGACGCTCAAGAGCGATAAGATTCACATGTACTTTGAAATCCCGGAAACCGAAGTACACATTCTGGACGCTGAATTGTTCGCGCCGATGATGCTGGATGCGGCGAAGAGTGAGGAGCTCGTCACCGGCGTGGAAGAAACACTCCGTCAAAAGGGAATCCCCGCTTATTGTACAACCACACAGATGATTTTGGCAGAAATGTCTTACGGAGACACAAAATCCGGTGTTATGGTCTCAAAAATGGTAGGCAAAACGGATTATGAATTCCCGGTCGCGGAGGGCAGCGCACCGCAGAAGAACGATGAGATCGCTGTTACCGCATCGGTACTGGATGCGCTCAACGCACAGATCGGCGACCGGATCAAGGCGCGCATCGCCGGCAAAGAGTATGAATTCATCATCACCGGCAGATATGAGACATTCATGTCCCCCGGCGCAAGAGTTTCCGCAGACTTCGATTGCGGGCACGCAGAGGTGAACGGTTCGACCGGCCTGAATATTCATCTGCTCAACCGGAGCGACAAAGCGCGGATCCCGGAGATCAGCGATATCCTCAAAAAAGAGTACAGCACCGACAAGGTCTACACGACCACCGGCATCATTGAGGCCCTGACCGGCATGACCGAGACGATGCAGGGCATGAAGCAGATGATGCTGATCCTCACGGCGGTCGTCACCATTCTGATCGTCGTGCTGATGGAGCGCTCATTCATCTCGAAGGAGCGCAGCGAGATCGCACTGATGAAGGCAATCGGCATTTCAAACGGCAGCATCATCGCGCAGCACACCCTGCGCTTCGGCATCGCCGCAGTCATTGCCTGCATCCTTTCCGCGGCGGCACTTTTCCCGCTGAGCAGTGCGCTGTTCAGCTTTGTCTGCAAGATGATCGGCGATGTGACGAAGATCGCTGTCGATTACGACGCTGTTGAGGTGTTCGTCATCTACCCGCTGCTGCTGATCGCCGCCGCCGTCATCGGCACATTCTTCACCGCGCTTTACACCAAGAGCATCCAGGCAAGCGATACCGCTTCGATTGAATAACAGGAGGAACTGAAAATGAGCACGAATACTGTATTGGAAGCAAAGGGACTTTGCAAGACCTACATCGTCAACAAGCACCAGAACAATGTCCTGAAAAACGTCAATCTGACTGTCAGTGAGGGCGAAATGATCGCGGTCATGGGACCGTCGGGGTCGGGGAAGTCCACGCTGCTCTACTGTGTCTCCGGCATGGACAGAGCAACGGCCGGTGAGATCTTCTTCAACGGCCGGAGCACCGCAAAGCTCAGCGACAAGCAGCTCACCCGCCTGCGTCTGGATGAAATGGGCTTCATCTTCCAGCAGATGTACATGATGAAAAATCTCTCGGTGCTGGATAATATCATCCTGCCGGCCGTGAAATCGAAGAAGAACAGAGAAAGCCGCAGGGCGATCGAGGAGCGCGGCCGTGCGCTGATGCACCGCCTCGGCATCGACGGGGTCGGCGGAAATGATATCAACGAAGTCTCCGGCGGTCAGCTTCAGAGAGCGTGCATCGCAAGAAGCATGATCAACAATCCGAAGATGATCTTCGCGGATGAGCCGACCGGCGCACTGAACCGTGCCAGCTCGGACGACGTGATGAACGAGCTGCTCTCGCTGAACCGCGACGGCACGACGATCCTCTGCGTCACACACGACCCGAAGGTCGCGGCGAAGTGCAGCAGAGTGCTGTATATCGTGGACGGCGGCATCATGGGCGAAAAAGAGTTCGGACACTTCGAGGGCGGAGACAAGGAGCTCCGTGACCGGGAACGCGATCTGAATAACTGGCTCATGGAGCAGGGCTGGTAAGGGAAAGGAGCTTGTGAAATGAAAAAGGCAGTTATCGGCATTATTCTCGGAAGCATTGCCGCAGCAGCGGCAGCAGGCGCCGGCCTGTTTGTGTACGGCCGCGAGGAAATCAAACAGGATACGGTTGAGATCCGCGAATTCTCGGAGCTGACTGTTGATGCGACCAGTGCGGATATCATCCTGAAGCAGGGCAGCGAAAACAAGATCAGCTACCGGCTTCCGGAAAGCCTTGTCCCGAACATCAGCGAGGACGGCGGCAAGCTGAACATCACCTCAAAGCCCGGGAAAAACCGCCTGTTTCACATCAATTTCGGAAGCGGCAGAACCTATATTGAGATCACCGTGACGGCAGACACGCTGGAGAAAGCAAAGATTGACGTGACCTCGGGCGATATTGAAGCAAACGGCATCAGCATCACGGGCAGCATCAGCGCAACCTCCGGTGACATTTCGCTGAACGGCTCCGATCTTGGGCAAGACCTCAGCGTGCATACCACGAGCGGCGATCTGTCATTCTCTGACTGTGTATTCGGAAATCTGGACTGCGATCAGACCTCCGGCGATATCAAGCTGAAGAACGTGCAGTGTGCGCAGTTCTCCTCTGAAACCACAAGCGGCGACATCTCAGGCGAGCTTGATGCAGAGGCAGTCAGCCTGAAGGCAACCTCGGGCGATATCGGCCTGCTGCTTGCGGGAACGGAAAACGACTACAGCATTGACTGTTCCTGCACCGCCGGCGATATCACACTCAGCGGTGACGATCAGGGGAGCCGGTGCCGGCTCAGCCCGGATGATGCGGAACGGACATTCTCCGCTGAAACGACCTCCGGCGACATCACCCTCAGCTTTGCGGGGTAAGGCGCATTCTGTGAACAATAAAAGCCATCGTATCCCGGGTGTGGGATACGATGGCTCAGTTTGTCGAGAAAGTGTCTTCGACGGATTCAAAATGGGGGCGCCGCCCCCATACCCCCGCTTAAGGGATACTATCCCTTAAGAATCCCATTTATAGAAGAAAATGAAAAA
>CAMNJD010000386.1 GCA_946540705.1 uncultured Ruminococcus sp.
GTCGTTTTCATACAATCTGACGAAAAATCTGACAGGTCAAGTTTACTTGACCGAAAGCATCCTTGCGCACCAGATTTAATCAGTGCTTCCCTAGTGTCAACACGCCCTAAATCAGCGGTACGATCAGCATGGTCAGGTAAGCGGCACCGGATGCAGCCAGAGCGACTGCGATCAGCGGCGCTTGAAAATATGCCAGCAGAACAGCGATCACAGTACCTGCTGCTGCGGACGGAAAATCTCCGGTCGCATAGAAGATCGAAGGCAGGGTCATGGCGCTGAGTACCGCATACGGAATATAGTATAAAAAGCTCTGAATACGCTGACTTTTGATTTTCTTTCTTACAAAGACAAAGGGCACCATGCGGATGATGTAGGTCGTGACAGCCATGACAGTGATCGAAAGCAGTATTTTCAACGGATTCATACCCCGGCCTCCTGTTCTTCAGCAGCCTGATGCGGGAAGAAAAATGCACCGATCATAGCTGCAACGACAGATGCGATAATCATTGCAAAGCCTGCCGTCAGCGTTTTGACTGCATAATGCAGGAACACGGAAATGCCTGCTGCAATCAAAACGACAGCGAGGATTCCGCGTGATTTTCGGGAGGGCGGAACGATGATTGCCAGAAACATGCCGTAGAGTGCAATGCCGAGTGCTTTTGTCAGTTTTACCGGCAGCAATGTGCCGGCGGCAGCACCGAGAAATGTACCGAGTGCCCAGCCGAGGTAAGGCATCAGAATCAGGCCGTACATATAGGAAGGTTTGATCTGCCCGGGCTGAATTGAGGATACGGCAAAGATCTCGTCCGTCACGCCGGCCGATACTGCAAGACGGTGCGGCGTCCGGAAACTCTTATGTGCTTTTTGTGAAAGAGCCAGACTCATGAGCGCATATCGGATATTGATGACGAGCTCCGTCAGAAACAGCTCAAAGTAAGCTGCATTCAGTGTGATCAGCTTCAGTCCTGCAACCTGACCGGCCGAAGTCAGATTGGTCAGCGAGATCAACACAGCCTGCCAGACGGTCAGTCCCGACTGAACAGCAAGAATGCCGAAGCTGAAGGATACAGACAGATAACCCAATCCGATTGAGATGCCTTGAATCAGTCCGTGCCGGAAAGTTTGCATGTCATTTGCCTCCGTAATCATTATTGCACCTGTGATTATACCATAATCGGCCATTTTTGTCAATTCATCCGTCTTTGTCCGGATTTACCGGGTGCAGCATTTTCTGTGTGCTAATTGCACCAAATTGCGATTAGATGCAATTAGCGATAAGAGATATGATAGCGAATTCTTCTACTGCATAAATCCCCTGCGTTCCGGGCATGTTATGAGCAAGGAAGCGGAAAATGCTTTCTGTTCTCTGACTCAGCGATCTGCGCGGCTGTTCGGAGTACATGTTTACAGCGCAGAGAATCGGAGCAGTCAGATGAATCAGAATGCACCGCTTTGGAATAACGGTCAGACGCCGTCCAGTGCATCCAGCGGCCCGAATACCGGTGAAAACAATGCTGAGGAACAGGCACGCAGTCAGAATCGGAAATCGAAATCCAACAAGCATTCTCGCTAATGAAGAACGATCAGCTCGCACCCGATTTCAGTGCGAGCTGATCGTTTATGCCTTAACTTCTGTATAATAGTAAACTGCAAGCTGGGTTCTGTCACGCAGAGAGAGTTTATCGAGCAGCGTGCTGAGATAATTCCGGACTGTCCCCTCACTGAGATACAGTCTCGCAGCGATTTCCTTGTTACTCAGTCCCTCTGCTACCAGCTCCATAATATCACGCTCTTTATCACTGATGCCGTGCGCAGCAAAATCATATTGCTCCTGCTGCTTCATGAGTTCCGGCAGCCGCGACATGATTTTGTCACCGAACACGCTCTGTCCGCGCATGACTGCCTCAAGAGCGGGTGCGATTCCTTCAAAATCCTGCTTGAGAATATATCCCTTCGCGCCCATATTCAACGCTTTTACGATATATTCATCATCCGCAAAGGTTGTCAGATACAGCAGCCTGGCATCCGGTGCAGTCTTCAGGATCTGTTCACCGGCTTCGATTCCGGTCATTCCCTCCATACGGATATCCATGAGCATAATATCCGGCTCTGTTTCCCGGTACAGCCGGATCGCATCTGCTCCGCAGTTTCCCATCGCTGCGACGGTGATTTCGCCGGTTGCTTCCAGGATCGTTTTCAGCGACAGTGCGACCAGCTTGTCGTCATCTATTACCACAATTTTCATAGCTTCTCCCTTGGTACAGATACAAAAATCCGGAAGCCTTTGTCAGACGGCGTGAAGCTGATCTGACCGCCGATACTTTTGACTCTGTCTGTCATATTTTCCAGCCCGATTCCGGTTTCTGCAATTTCTTTACAGCAGCCGTTGTCCTCGATTACAAGCTGATAAAACGCAGGATGCTCCCGGACGATGATTTCGATACGGTCACCGCTGGAATGCTTTACTGCATTGGACAGCCCCTCTTTTATCACACCGGCCATGCACAGCTTGATGCTGCCGGGGGCATTTTTACTGATATCATAATCAAGCCTGACGGTGAAGCGCGCCCCGAGTGTGCGGATGCTGTCCTCGATGACCTTTTTCAGATCAATCGAGTCGTCGTGCAGTGTATGCACACTTTCGCGCATGCTGGTCATTGCCGTGCCCAGCGTGTCCTTCAGGCCGAGCAGAGGTTCCCGCAGCCGATCGTCCTGATTGATGACGTTCAGCGCTCCTGCCTGAAGCAAGGCGCGTGTCAGCATATGTCCGACATTATCATGGATTTCCCGTGCGATACGGTTGCGCTCCTTCATGGTCGCGAGATGGATTTCATAATCCTGCATCTGCGCCATTTTCAGATTCCGGTCAGTGAGTATCATGTTCCGCTCTGTCACGGTATCCCGCAGATCTGTCAGACGTTCTACCTGTCCGGTCAGTGCAGTGATACGCCGGTACAGGAGCACTGCGGCTGCCGCGCCGATTGCAATCGACAGATATTGAATTTCACCAAATCCTTCTTTCACAGCCGAAAATGCAGGTACTGTCGGCAAAACCAGCCACCATTTCTTTTCACAGAGTGCATCATACAGCAAAAGCGGCAACGCACATAACGATACCGGAAACAGAATAGTCAGTCCGGCTCCGGCAGCAATCAGCGCTGCACGGGGAATCCGATGCGGGATCAGCATGACCGCGGCAGATATACAAAAGTACACTAAAAATGCACCGACCGGCGCGGCAGTGCTGTCTAATGTACTAAAGCCGACCAGACAGATCAAACTCAGTATGATTTTCTCGGATAATCCGTCCAACTCCTCACCTCACCCGTTTCATTCCGCTTCTATTGATGTACCAATTCAATCCTGAAGAACAGATGCGCAGGATTTTTGTCGTGAGACAAGGCAAGGATTTCTAACGCAGTATCACAGCAAAAAAGACAAGCAAATATCTTCAAGAGATAGTTGGGACATCAATATTATAACACATAACTCAAAAAAGTGCAATGGAGCGGCTGAAAAAATCTCAGCATGAAAAGTTAGGGAATAACAACGGAGTCCGGCACTGCCCGGACTTCTAACCTGTCCTCCTTTCGCATATGATAAAGCAGGATCAAGGAAAGGCGGTCATAATATTGTCCATTCAGAGCAGTTTCAGGCGTGTACTCCCCTATTTCCCGGCACCGCTGCAAATCCCGCTCAGCCGTATTCCGCCGGAACAGACTGCACAGATCCAGGAACTCCGTCTGCGAATCGACCGAAAGCTGCACGCGGTTATGCGCGGCCGTGAGCTGGCGGTTACAAAGGACGGCGGCCTCGCTTCGGAACCGGCAGAGGGCATCACGGTCAGCAGACAAATCATAGATGCCGCCTTCAAAAACCTGTGTGCGCATTCCCTGCACACTGTTCAGGGTGCGATCCGGCAGGGCTTTGTGACGATCGCAGGCGGCAGCAGAGCCGGTCTTTGC
>CAMNJD010000387.1 GCA_946540705.1 uncultured Ruminococcus sp.
TGCTTCCGGTGCCTGCGATGATCGGCACACGGTGGTTTGCGCGCTCGATCGCATAGCGGATCACATCGACATGCTCCTCCTCGGTGAGCGTTGAGCTCTCGCCGGTTGTTCCCGCGATAACAAGCGCATCGGTGCCGTTTTCGATCTGGAAGTCGATCAGCTTGCCGAATTCGTCATAGTTGACAGAGCCGTCCGGATTGAACGGTGTCACGAGCGCAACAGCAGCGCCGGTAAAAATAACAGGCTTCATAGGATTCATCCTTTCTGTATCAAATTTCAATCGTATGTGTTATGACTGCACATAGGCAGGGAACTGTTCCCGGAGCCATTCCAGCAGGGTGTCTGCCTGTGCCTTTGCAAAGCCGCGCACCGCAGCGCTGTCGCTGTCCTGCGCACAGGCCGCCAGCAGCAGATCACCGCAGATCGGGCAGCCCGTATGGTAAAAGCAGGTGCCCAGCGCATTCGCGGGCAGCTCCTTATCGCCGCCGCGTGCATCAATGAAATAGCACAGAACAAAGTCCTCCGCTTCCCAGTCCTCCGGCATCACCGGCACGCGCAGCCGCTCGGTCACATCCGTTTCGAGCAGTCCGCAGAGTGTCTCCTGCGGCACCTCCGGCAGCACAGGGATCGCTTCCAGATGTCCTGTCACGCTCACGCGCACCACATATCCCAGCTCCATTGCAGCCTCCTATATCATATTCCGTTTACAGGATCTTGACAAAATTCCGCACGATCTCGTTCGCATTGACCGGCTCGCCGATATTGGCCTCGGCGATCGCCTGCGGGACGCAGAACCGGTAAACCGGCAGCTTTTCGTCCGGGTCAAGGTCATGTACGGCATCCTGCACCATGTCCGGTGCCGCATCGGCGATCGGAACAAAGATGCGTTCAGTCTCCTCGCGGTCAGACCGCACGAGTGTCACGGCGACAGCCCGCTTTGAGGCGGTGACCGCAATATATGCGTCCTCGGAGGAGAGCAGAAATGCGCGGTATTCCATAAGTGTTTCCTTGGCGCCGCATGCGATCAGCAGCTCACTGAGTGCATGCGCCTCCAGATCGGTCGCATCATCGTGAAGTGCGAGCAGATAATTCCGCGGGCGCAGTCCGGAGACTGTATCGCGCAGAAATTTCCGAAGCGGCCCTCTCTGATGGTTATAGCTCTGGAAATACGCCGGAACATACGGATAGACCGGTGCTTCAGGCGGGACATAATTCTGAAATGAAAGTGCGGCATGGATCCGGTTCTCACTGTACAGATCAAAGCCGCCGATCTGGATCGAGTCCTCCAGCGGACAAACAAACACCAGCTTTGTCGCCATAATGCCAGTCCTCCGTAAGCAGGGCGTCAGTGAGGGACATCCGTGATCCCCTCACCTGCCCTTTTTCATGTTTCTCAGTCAAAGTATCCCTTTGCCGCGAGCAGCTCTGCGAGCTCCACGGCGCCGCCTGCTGCACCGCGCAGCGTATTGTGCGAGAGGCAGACGAACTTGTAGTCGAATATCGTATCCTCACGCAGTCTGCCGACGGAAACAGCCATGCCGCCCTCGAGGTTGCGGTCGAGCTTTGCCTGCGGACGATCCGGCTCCTCGAAGTAATGGATAAACTGCCTGGGTGCATGCGGCAGCTCCAGCTCCTGCGGGATGCCCTTGAACTCTGCCCATGCAGCCTTGATCTCGTCGATCGTCGGCTTCTTGTCAAACTTGACAAACACAGCAGCCGTATGGCCGTCGGAAACCGGCACGCGGAGGCACTGCGTCGTGATCAGCGGAGACTTTGCCTTGACGATCTCGCCGTTCTCGATGCTGCCCCAGATCTTCAGCGGCTCCTGTTCGGACTTCTCCTCCTCGCCGCCGATGTACGGGATGAGGTTGTCGATCATCTCCGGCCAGCGCTCAAAGGTCTTGCCGGCGCCGGAAATTGCCTGATAGGTGCAGGCAAGAACCTGCGAAATGCCGAACTTGCGCAGCGGGTGCAGTGCCGGGACATAGCTCTGAATGGAGCAGTTGGACTTGACTGCGATGAAGCCGCGCTTGGTGCCAAGGCGCTTCTTCTGAGACGCAATGATTTCCAGATGCTCCGGATTCAGCTCCGGAATGATCATCGGGACATCGGGCGTAAAGCGGTGTGCGGAGTTGTTGGAAACGATCGGGCACTCAGCCTTTGCATAGGATTCCTCCAGTGCGCGGAGCGCATCCTTCTTCATATCGACCGCGCAGAAGCAGAAATCGACCTCTGCCGCGATCTTTTCGATGTCCGAACCGGCATCGAAAATGACCATATCCGCAAACTTTTCCGGCATCGGCTGATCCTTGAACGCCCAGCGTGCGCCGACGGCCTCGCGGTAGGTCTTTCCGGCAGAGCGGGACGATGCCGCCAGAGCCGTGACCTTAAACCACGGATGCTCCGCGAGGAGCAGGGCAAAGCGCTGGCCGACCATGCCGGTTGCGCCGATGATTCCGACTCGAAATTCTTTCATAGTAGATTCCTCCGTTCTGAGATTCGCCGCATGATTTTTCTGCGGCCGATTGCATGAGGCAGAAAAAAATCCGCCATTTGGTTGGCGGACATTGAGCATGTGAACGGATATCAGCACCGTGCAGCTCTCCCGCACGGCATCTGAAGCCCGGTCAGCACTCCACAAAGCGTTTTTGCGCTCTGTGACAGTCACGCACTTGTTCAGTGCGCGCCCAGCATCACTGCCTGCCGCGGCAGCTCTGCTTCGGCGGTCTTGCCTTTTCTGCGGGAGTCCGCCGCCGTTTTACCGGCGGTCACGGGTTCGGCACCCTTCTCTCGCAGGACTCATCAAGCCCGCGCCTCTGTCCGTAACACTATCATAGCACAAACCGAGCGATTTGTCAAGCCCTGATTTCAGATTTTTGTCTCTGATAATAAAACAGGTGTTCGCCTTGCACGGACATATATGCAAACTGCTGTGTTTTTCGGTTATTTCCAAAAGTCCGCGGGCTTGGGTATCTGCGAAAGAGGCACTCATTCAAAATAGCATTCGCGAAGCGGGATTGATATGCGGTCAGAAGTACTATGGCGTTTCTATTGACAGTGCAGAGATGATGTGCTATAATTGTTACTAACATAAATCGGAATTTGT
>CAMNJD010000388.1 GCA_946540705.1 uncultured Ruminococcus sp.
CTGTTCTGGTTGATCGTGACGCCCTCAATGCCCTCATAGCACTTTCCGATATAGATCTGCACATCGTCAAAGGTTGTCGCGGTGCCCTGACCGATCGTCAGGCTGTGATCGGAATGGAAGCCGTCGTCAGCAGTTTTGACCGTGAATACGCCGCCGAGAATGCTCATGTCGCCGCCGCAGTGAACGGCATCGTCAGAGGAATCAATCGTGAGATTGCCGCCGGTGATTGTGATGTTTCCGGCGCTCTGCCATGTTGTACCGGCAGCGTCATAGAGGCCGACTGCCTTGATGCCCTTTGCGGAGATATCCGTCTTATTGGAATTGCCGTCCATGCCGCCGCCGAAGCCGCCCCAGCCGCCGGTGCTGCCGCCTGTGGAGCCGGAGCCCGTGAAATTCGAGCCCTGATAGGTGTAGATGTCGATATCGCCGCCGTTGATCTCAACCGCCTGCTCAGCCTGAATGCCGTCTGCATAGGACTTGATGCTGACGGTGCCGCCGTTGATGCGGACAAAGCCCTTGGAGGTATCGCTGTCGTTGGTGGAGGTGATACCGTCGCCGCTCTGGGTCGTGACGCTCACGCTCAGGCCGGAGTAATCGGTCGAATCCGGATCGCCGATGCGGACAGAGTCCTTGCCGCGGATGCCGTCATCGACTGCATTGACTGTGATGAGGCCGTTCCAGATCTTCAGGTCATCCTTGGAGACAATGCCGTCTGCGCACATGCCGTTGACGATCAGAGTACCCTTGCCCTTGAATTTCAGATCATCGCAGGAATAGATCGCGCCTGCGCTGCTGTCTGCATTTTCATAGCTTGTGCCGTCCGTGATCGTGTTGACCGTATCTTTTTTCGCGGTGATGACGCACTCACCGCCGCAGGCTTCTACGTACACCGGAGAATCGCTGCTGTTCGAGAGGGTCAGGCCGCGCATGTTGATGACGACCTCCGCATCTGCATAAGCGGTCTTGTCAACACTGACCTTGAGCTGACCGTTGGCGCATTCGCCGTCTACGTTGATATCGCCGAAATTGTTCGTGCCGTCAGTGGTCGGCTTGGTAACGGTGACATACGTGCCGTCCGAAACTGTGACGTTCTCGGCGTTTGCCGGATCGACAATCTCACCGGCCGCATTGTACAGCGTCACGGAGGATGCTGCATATGTGATCGCGGAGACATAATTGTCGCCGGCGGAGGGTATCGGCTGAACCGCTGCGGTGCTGAGCTGACGCTTCAGAAGCGTGAGGTCAACTGCATTGATCCTGCCGTCCCCATTGACATCTGCGGAGGCTGCATCGGCAAGCTCGCCGCTGTCGGTCAGGTACGCAGTGAGCGCCTGTGCATCGAGCACATCTGCGGCGCCGTCGGTGTTGATATCGCCGGAAACTGCTGCGAAGGCCTGTCCGGCAAATGCAATGCTCATGGCTGCTGCGGCGATCAGTGCCGTGCAGCGTCTATGCTGTTTTTTCATAAGAGTTTTCCTTTCCGGTCATCATGTTTTAGACTGAGGCGGGACCCGGTGAAGGGGGGCCGGATCCCTTTCATGTCTATAAAATATCACCGGAAGTTTAAAATTACCTGAAAATGGTACCGCATATGGAAACATTAAAGGATTTTTATACGTTCCGGAGATTTCCGGACATAAAATATGACAAAAAAACAGTGCCGCGCGGACTGTTCGCGGCACTGCTTCTTTCGGCTTTGTGTCATTCGGCGAAGGTCACAAAGCAGGGCTTCATGCAGTGATAATACTGTTTTGACATGTCGTTGTCAAAATGCTGCTGAAGTGCATTGTGGAACTCGGTTTTGCTGCTGCTGTCGCGGAGACAGTGCAGAATTTCGGATGCTGTCTCGATCGTCACGGGCGGCTGCACGAGCGTCAGCACAGTCTCTAAGTCGATCGGGACGGTTTCAGTCTGCGGCAGAACAGATGCCGGAGCGCCGACGGGCTGCACCTGAATGACAGTTGCCTTTTTCCGCAGGCTGACGGATGCGGGCTTGCCCTTCTTCCTCGGTTCGGCCTGCGTGCTCTGCTGCTTTTTTGCAACGGGCTTCGCTTTGGCCGGGGTCCGGAGCGGTGCGGGCTCCTCCGCCGGGGCAGGACGGTTTGCCTTTTGCTTGGCGGCAGTGCCGAGCGCGGCCTTCATGGACGGTCTGAGCTGCACCTTGACGCCGAAGTACTCCTGACAGAACGCGATCGCGGCCTGATAGCCGGTGTCCTTGCTGATGATGTAATAGGCATCAGCCTTTTCCTTGGCGATCAGATAGCCGAGGAATGTTACGAGCTGGAAGTCCAGCGCGTTTTTCCCTGTGCGTTCGAGGCATACGCGCTCCGGTATGATATTTGCGGAGATCATCTCATCCATGATCTCAAAGGAGAGCGTATTTGCGGCATGGCTGTAAAACAGAATGACGCGGTCATCCTGCGAGGCCTGCCCGATGCCGTGGAGTCCTGCCGAATTCACGTTTTCGTAATCAATCAGAAAGAGTCGCATAGTTTTGATGAGCACAGCTTCAGTCGGAGTGCTCATTCCTCCTTTTCACTTGCGGAGGCCTCCTTCTGTTCAAGCTGAAACAGCTTCTGCGTTTCCTCATCATTATAGGAAGCGTCACCGCCGACACAGAAAGTCACTGCGCGGTTGCATATGCCGATCTCCGTTTCGCAGAACGCGCCGCCGAACTCGCCGTCGAGCGTCCATTCGATCTCCTCATTGGAGACAAAGCGGATATGCTTTGCGCGGAAATACTTGACATATTTCTCGTCGATTTCCTCATTGATATCCAGGATCGTCGTGATGATCCGGCTGAGCTGGATGACATGTGCAGGCTTGCGGATGAGCATGACCTCGAACTCGCCGTCATCGAGACGGAAATTCCGCAGCTTCAGCATACCTGCGACAGATGCCGTATTGCTGACCATGCCGAAGAGGAAATCGTCCTCCAGCATTTTGCCGTCATACTCGATCTTGACATGATAGGCACGGATCGAGGGGATCAGCGTCAGTGCATGGAGCACATAGGCCAGATGGCCGATGACATTTTTGACCTTCTGTGACGTATCGTAGACTGTTTCGATGAATGCGCCGAAGGCAGCGACGTAGAGGAAGTTTCTGGAATTGAACATACCGATATCGCACTGAAACGGATGACCGGTCGTGATGAGGCGTGCGGCCTCCTCGATGTCCGAGGGGATCTTCATGGATTTGCCGAAGTCATTGGTCGAGCCGCACGGGATATACCCGACCGGGATCGGGCACCGGCTGTACATCAGTCCCTGTACAACCTCATTGAGCGTTCCGTCGCCGCCGGAGCATACGATGAGATCGAACTCGCCGCTCAGGCAGGCATATTCCGCTGCCGCAGTCGCATCACGCCGCCCCTGCGTCGGGCGGACAGTGACCTCATAGCCTGCGGAGGTGAAGATGTTGAGGACGGCGGAAAGTTTACTGCGCATAGTGCTTTTTCCGGAATGAAGATTTGTGATAAAATAGAGCTTTTTCATTTGTTCCGATTCCTTTACGTCTTGGATCAGGGTGCTTGAACACGGTTGTGCGGGAGGCATCCTGCGATTGCACCCGCCTAATTGCGGCGTAATGCACTTATATTATATCAAATTTGCACGAAAAATGCAAGCACTTTTTGTGAAAAGCAAAAAAATTCAGAAAATTTTGAAAAAGGGCTTTACAAATCGCAGATTTTGTGCTATAATAATCAAGTCGTCAGGGAGATGATCTGATATTGGGGTGTCGCCAAGCGGTAAGGCAGCGGACTCTGACTCCGTTATTTCGAGGGTTCAAATCCTTCCACCCCAACCAAACTTTTTGACAGCGAAGCGAGTTGCGGTCTATGGATTGCAGCTCGCTTCGCTATTTTGAATGCGTAAGATTAACAGATCGTCCGAAAGGGCGTTTTTTTCGCAGATATGAGCTTGAATCAAATAATGCTCGGTCTGCTTGATAAAACAGCAAACGCTCCCTGAAATAAGTACGGTACGTATAAAGAAGTTTTACGTCATAGTATTTCTGATGTAAGGTCAGAAGTAGTATGGCGTTTCTATTGACAGTACAGAGATGATGTGCTATAATTGTTACTGACAAAAATCGGAATTTGTCGGCATAATTACACCCAATAGACTTTCTGAAAATCGAAAACTTACTTCTCCCCACAGTCCGGGGGTGACAACCCAA
>CAMNJD010000389.1 GCA_946540705.1 uncultured Ruminococcus sp.
TTCCAAAGGGACAATGTCCCTTTGGCGGGTTTGGGCGGAGCCCAATATCAATCATCGCGCAGCGATACCTTTTTCGACAGACTGAGCCCCCGATACTATCTATAAGTATCGGGGGCGGTTTATATTTGCAGATCGCGGAGTGTTTCGGCACGCTCGTGCAGTCTGATCCGATTTTCAGGAGAAAGCTGCTGATAGACATGCAGCAGATCGGATTCATCATTTGTCAGCATTTGCTTGTTTTCTGATTCCCGGCCGAGCAGATAGTCCACGCTGACCCCGCAGATCTCCGCGACGTCCGCAAGATAATTGACCGGTGCCTTTGTTTCGCCGCGCTCATAGCGGCTGACCTCCTGCTGCGAGATACCGAGCTGTTCGGCGAGCTCTGCCTGCGAGCATTTTGCCTTGCGCGCCTTGACCAGATTCGGGTACAGGTAAAGGTGATTTTGCATAAAACCGATTTCTCCTTTTTGTCGATGTATACAAAATCATTTTACATCATAATTGATGTATTGACAAACAGCTAAAATGGTGTTATACTTATATCATAAACATCAGATATGATGTTATAACATTTTAGAACGACGGGATCTGCCTGTCAGATGCATGGAGGAATATTATCATGGGAATGTTTGACAAGATTCAGAAAACGGCCGGCAAAATGGGCGCGTCTATTTCAAAAACCGCAGGAAAGGTCGGCTCTAATGCGGCAGTTGCAACGCAGGAGCAGAGCGAACTTGTTTCACTGCGCTCCCAGATCAATGTCATCAATCAGGAGCTGGAAGCAGCATATGTTCAGATCGGACGGAAATACGTTGATTACGTAATCGCAAGCGGCGAGATGCCAGGCATTGATGTTTCCGATATCCTGAAGCTGATTGATCCGAAACTCACGAAGAAGCAGGATCTTGAAAAGCGTATCATTGAACTGGAAAAGGAAATCAAGTCCAAGGATGTCATGCGCGAAAAGGCAGCGGCAGAGGAGGCTTTCCTCGCAGAAAAGGTCAAGCTGGACAGAGCACTTGGCATGGATCTTCTCTCGCAGGAGGAGTACGATGCGAAGATCGCATCAGCCCGCAAGCGCGTTGACAACTTCGAGCAGATCCGCAGAGTCGAGCAGCAGGCTGAAATGGGACTGATTACCGCAGAGGAAAAGGCTGCAAAGCTGAGAGCATTACTTGAATGATTGATATATGTGAACCGCCCCCGATACTATCATCAGTATCGGGGGCGATTTTTATACACAATATCGGGATTCCAAAGGGACAGTGTCCCTTTGGCGCAGTTTGAGGCGGAGCCTCATTCAAAATCCGTCCGCAGCGCGGACACATCATTATCCCTGATAGTCAGCGCCGATCTGGAGTGCCTTCATGTTGTTTTCGATCGTATGCGCACGCTTTGCGGGGGTATTCTTTTCGAGCGCCTTGCGGACAGTCTCGAAGGAGAAGATGCCGGTCTCGTGCAGCAGCTTGCCGAGCAGCACGATATTTGCGCCCTTTGCGAGATGATTCTCGTCAGCGAGCTCTGTTGCCGGCACATAGAATGTGTCGATATCGGTACGGTCGGTTTTCTGTGCGACCATCGAGCTGTCCACGAACGCCTTGCCGCCGGGCTTGACATTGCCCATGAAGGCATCGAAGGACGGGCCGTTCAGGACGACGAGCAGATCGGGCTCCAGCACCTGCGGCGAGCCGATCGGCTCATCGGAGATACAAACAGAGCAGTTGCACTTACCGCCGCGCATTTCGGGGCCGTAGCTGGGGAGCCATGAGATCTCCTTGCCCTCGAACAGTGCGCAGTATGCGAGCAGCTTTCCGGCAAACAGGATGCCCTGTCCGCCGAAGCCTGCGAGCAGAATTTCATAGGTCATTTTGTGCCACCTCCCATAGCGAGCTTGTCCGCATTTGCGACCTCGATCTCAACATCCTTGTAGGTGCCGAGCGGGTAATACGGGATGCAGTCCTTCTGGAGACGCTCAATGCACTCCTTCGGGGTGAGGCCCCAGTTGGACGGGCAGGTGGAGAGCACCTCGACGATCGAGAAGCCGTTGCCCTTCTGCTGGTTTTCAAATGCCTTGCGGATCATTTTCTTGGTTTCGCGGATATGCGGAACGGTATCGACAGCGGTACGCACTGCGAGCGCGGTGCCGTCCAGGGTTGCGAGCATTTCGCAGACATGGATCGGATAGCCTGCCTTGCGCGGATCTCTGCCGTAGGGGGAGGTCGTTGTCACCTGACCCGGCAGCGTGGTCGGCGCCATCTGACCGCCGGTCATGCCGTAGGTACCGTTGTTGACGAAGATGACAGCGATATTCTCGCCTCTGGTTGCTGCATGAACTGTCTCAGCGGTACCGATTGCAGCGAGGTCGCCGTCGCCCTGATAGGTAAAGACATTGAGGTCGGGTCTTGCGCGCTTGACGCCGGTCGCGACGGCCGGTGCTCTGCCGTGCGGTGCCTCGATCATGTCGCAGTTGAAGTAGTTATATGCAAAGACGGAGCAGCCGACCGGACATACGCCGACGGTCGTGCCCTCGATGCCCATTTCGTCGATGACTTCCGCGACGAGGCGGTGAATGATGCCGTGCGTACAGCCTGCGCAGTAGTGCAGACGGACATCGCACAGAGCATGGGGTCTTTCAAATACAACAGCCATTACTGAGCACCTCCGTTCAGCTTTCTGAGTTCGTTCAGCACCTCATTCGGGGACGGAACGACGCCGCCGGTTCTGCCAAAGAAGGAGACCGGGATCTTGCAGTCCAGTGCGAGCTTGACATCGTCGAT
>CAMNJD010000390.1 GCA_946540705.1 uncultured Ruminococcus sp.
CCGCGCTCAAAGGCACGCGGGCCGATGCGGCGGACGCCCATCGGAATCGGGCTGTAGCCGTCGGCGCGGATCAGGAACCGCCCGACGATATAGTGTCCGGCAGTCATGCGGAACAGCGGGGTATCTGCGAATGCATTGCCCGCGATCTCGACGATGCTGTCGGGGATATGTGCCTGCTGAAGGCTGGAGCAGCCGCGAAAAGCGTTCTGCTGGATGTATTTGGGGCCTTCGGGGATGACAACTGTGCGGAGCGACGAGCATCCGCTGCATATGCCGTCGCTGACGGCGTCGAGCTTCGCGGAGAAGCGCAGCTCGGTCATGGACATGCAGTCGCGCAGGGCTTCGTTATCGAGCCTTTGCAGGGTGTCCGGCATATAGAACCGCCGCATGGACGTACAGCCCTGAAACGCATTTTTGCCGATCTCCTCGATGCCCTGCGGGAGGATGACCTCGATCAGCGGGCAGTCGCGGAACGCAAAACGCCCGATGCGCCGGAGTGTGCTGGGGAGATAGATGCGCTGGAGGCTGCGGCAGCCGTTGAAGGCATAGCCGCCGATCTCGATGACGCCCTCGGGGATCACAACCGAAACAAGCTGCCGGTTCTGCTCGAAGGCATGGTTGCCGATGCGGATGACGCCGTCCGGCACCATAATATCGCGGACATTATACTCCTGTGTATATTTTTTCAGAATGCCGTATTCGATAAAGAATGCGGGATTGCAGCCGCGGAGCAGATTTGCCTCGCGCTCGGTATAGCACATAATGCCGTGATCGCGTGCGAACTGATGTGCGACGCTTCCGGTCACGGTCGTGATCGTCTGGATATGATGCTCTGACCCGAATGCATACGGGTGCAGCTTTGTGACAGACGGGGGAATAATGATCGTTTTCAGCTCTGTGCAGCCTGCAAAGGCATCCTCTGCGATCTCGGTGACAGTTTCCGGGATATAGACCGTAGAGAGGGAGGAGCAGCACGCGAAGGCCTCACGACCGATCGTGCGGAGGCCGGCAGACAGCTTGAGATTTGTGAGTGAAGTACAGGCATAGAAGGCGCGGTTGTCGATATGCTTGACACTGGACGGCAGCGTGACGTCCTCAAGGCGGGAGCAGCCAGAGAAGGTACCGCGGGCGATCGCCTCAATGCGGTCAGAGATATAGACAGACTTCAGTCCGCTGCAATTACAGAATGCCCAGGCGCCGATCGTCTCACAGGTATCGGGGAGATTGGCGGCACGGAGGACATGGCAGCCGTCGAAGGCGTTGGTGCCGATTTCACGCAGGCCGTCGGAAAATTCAATATTCTGCAATTCCGCGCAGAGCGCGAATGCGCGGTCGCCGATCGACTTGACGGCGGGCGGAATGCTGACGCTGCTGATTTCGGTCATGGTAAACGCTTCATCGGCGATTTCGGTCACATTTTTCGGTATTGTCAGTGTCTCGTCCTGCTTACGGATGCCGAGACGTTCCAGCGCGCCCGCAGCCTCATATTTCAGCAAAACGCCGTTTTTAATTTTGAAACCCATTCTTTGCGCCTCCTGAAAAATGATGTTCGGGACATAATCCATGCATCTTAATCATTATACCATAGTTTTAGCGCTTTTGCAAGCGAAAACGCCAGTGCGGGGTGTAGAATTATCATGCTTTGATTTGGGCATTTTGCACAGCGGACAGGAAGCTGTGTCGAAAACTAACCGTATAATGCGGACAGTTTTCAGCGTACTTTCGTATATACGCAGAGAACAGCCCGGCATCTCTCCGATACCGGGCTGCGCATATGATGCATATGCAGGATTGTCCTGTCTGGATCACTTATTGTAGTCGTTCAGGTAGTTGTCAACGACGTTGTAGATGACGCCGACGGACTCGCTCCACGGTGCGATGCCCTTGGAGGTGCAGCGGATGCCGTTCTCATTGGAGTCCATGATGGTGGAGACTTCCGTCGAAATCGCGTTGTAGAAGTCGTAGTACGGGTTCTCCTTTGCCATTTCGTGGCACTTGTGCAGCATGTTGACCATTTCGTCGTTCCAGCCGTAGTCGTCGTACAGGCCCTTTGTAGCGATCTCATCTGCGCCCTCGTCCATGATCGCGAAGCGCTTGCACTTTGCGAAGATCGCAACGCCCTCGGGGTTCTGGCCGCCCTTGACCATGACATAGCCGTCGAGGCCGCAGGGGATGTAATACTTATCGGCATTCGGATCCTTCGGCATCGGAACGAACATTGCGTTCTCGCCAAAGTCCTTCTTCCAGGTATCGTTGTAGAGCGCCCATGCGCCGCACGGATAGAACAGGGTCTTGCCCTCACCGATGTACTCCGGATGTGCGTCCCAGCCGTAATCGCCGACACCGATCGCAACGCAGTTGGTTGTGCCGAGGTCATACATCCAGTTCTGGAGGCGCTCGATTGCAGGATCCTTCAGGTTGTTGACGAGCTTGCCGTCCTTGACGTCGATATACGGGACGCCGCAGGTTGCGGAAAGGCCGGCTTCAAACCACCAGCCGTCGATACCGAACTGACCGTTGTCAACATCGACGAACTGCGTGAGCTGCTGCTGGAAGGTATCCCAGGTCCACTCGCCCTTTTCAAAGAGCTTTGCGGGATCCTTCAGGCCGTTCTCCTCGATGGTATCGCGGTTGTAGATGACGACGCAGTTGTCGCCGGTGACGCTGTTGACGATGACATAGTGCTTGCCCTTCCAGACGAACTTGTCCATGGTGTCCTTCATCGGGGCAAATGCGGGCTCAGAGAAGTCGATATAGTCGTCGATCGGCACGAACATGTCCTTGATCGCGCCCTTCGGGAATGCGTCGAGGTCAGAGGCGGGGAAGAAGTCGATGCCCTCGTCGCCGTTGATGGCGTTCGCGAGCTGATCATAGCGGGAATTCCAGTCAACGTTGTGGAATTCGACCTTGCCGCCGTAGTGGGTCTGGAAGGTTTCGAGCTCGACAGGGGTCTTTTTGCCGGTGCCGTCGGGGTTGATATCCCAGTTTGCCATCCACTTGATGGTCTTGTTGGTCAGCTCACCGGTGAGCAGGTCGGTGTCATTTGCGAGCTCGCTGAGCTTTTCCTTGTCAGCGGAATCGAGCGGGTTGTCGTAGCTGGACTCATCGCCCTTGCCGCAGCCGGTCAGGATGCCGCATGCGAGCGCTGTGAGCAGCATAGAAGCGAGTGCGATTCTGGATTTTCTCATCATTTCGTTCCTCCTGTTTGGTTTCCCAAAATAAGAATCGGTATTTGTTCGGTGTGTCCTATACGGTGCAGCCTATACTGCACATAGGAATCCCACTATCATTTTATCATAATTTTCGTGACTTGTCAACAAGGAAACCGTAAAATTGCGGAGAAAAATCGGAGTTTGTTTCTGTATATTTGTACAAAACGCAAGGAACTCTGCCTAATAAACTGCCGGGCAGTGTCCGCCGGGTTACGCGCCGGCTATATCAATCACGCAGATCTCCGAGAACGTGCCGGTCTTGAACGGGATCGCCCAGCCGGAGATGCCGGACGTCACAAGAAAGTCACAGTTTCCCCTGCGCTCCGTGCCGTAAATGCGGTCGTTCATCCCCATCAGCAGGCCGATCTGTCCGGCGGGGAAGATATGTCCGCCGTGCGTATGGCCGGAGAAGACGAGATCCGCTCCGGCATCGGCCTCATTCTGATAGTCGTTCGGCTGATGGTCCAGCATGATGATGTACTTGCTGCGATCGAGGTCAGCGGTCAAAGCCTGCGGCTCTAAGCGCGTAAAGGTGCGGTCAAGCCGCCCGACCAGATAGAACCGGCCGTCGATCAGCACGCTTTCGTCCTCCAGCACCGTCACGCCGTTGTCCGTCAGCGCATCGCGCAGCTCCTGCGAATTGAAATTGCGGTACTGATAGTATCCGTTGTCGTGGTTGCCGTAGATGAAGTATACGCCGTATTTCGTTTTCAGATTGCCGAGCGCCTCACAGGCCGTCAGCATATCGGCTTTCTCGGAATCATCATCGACAAAATCGCCCGCGAGGATCACGAGATCGGGATTCTGCGCCTGCACCTTTTCCATTTCCTTTGTGAAGCTGTCGCCGTCGAGTGTAATGCCGAGGTGCGAATCCGCGAACATGACGATCCGCAGCGGCTCGCCGAGCGGTTTTTCTGTTGTGAAGCTGAAGCTGCTCACGCGGATATGATGCGCATTGTACCAGCCGACGCTCAGCACGGCGACGGTAATGACGACCGCAGCGATGCCCTCAACGTAGTCCCTGCGTTCTTTTTTTGCAATTTTTCGGATGACGAAGGCGATCAGGTCACAGGCGATCCAGATGAACATGAGATGCAGCATGACAATGAGCATGGAAAAGACGTTGATGCATATGCAGCATCCCGCAGCGACCGCGGCGACGGGCAGTGCGGCCGCGAGCCATGACAGCAGCTTATGTTTTTCCGCAAGGCCGCGGAACGGCGGGAATCGCCGCACCCGTGAGATCAGATAGAAAATGCTGATGATGCTGACGATCAGCACCGCGCCGAAGATAAAAGCCCAGATCATAAAATGCCCCCCTTTGTACATATTATAGCATATTATCTCAAAAAGTGCAATGGGCGCAGTCAGAACAAATGGGTATGTTATTTTTTAGGTGGTCGGAAAAATAAGGTTAAACAAATAGTGTTAATTTCGCCCATATTAAAAGTTTCGCTCAAGCCTTTTCAAAGGCTTGCGGGTCGAGGGCAGAGCCCTCGTCGCTCTCCGCAGAGAGCG
>CAMNJD010000391.1 GCA_946540705.1 uncultured Ruminococcus sp.
ATGGGATTCCAAAGGGACAATGTCCCTTTGGCGGGTTTGGGCGGAGCCCAATATCAATCATCGCGCAGCGATACCTTTTTCGACAGACTGCGGTCAGGTAAACCTGACCTGTCAGATTTTTCGTGCAGGATGACGGAAAAGAAGCAGGCAGATTGCGCGCCGGGCCGTCAGGCGGGATTGCATCAGTTGTTCTCTAAATACCGTTTCAGTGCGTCAATGTAGATCGTCCCCGCCTTGCTCCGGAGCGTCTTTTTCAGCGTGATATAGCCGATCTCCATTGTGTCCTCATCTGCTGTTTCAAACGGAACAGCGAGATAATCGCTGCCGTTCAGCTCCTCGCATATGATGCCGGAGCAAAGTGTATAGCCGTTTAATCCGACCATCAGATTGAGCATGGTTGCGCGGTCATTTGCCTTGATCGTGCGCGGATATTCCGCGGTGCTGAGGATCTCCTCAGCGTAGTAAAATGAGCTGTTCGCCCCCTGCTCAAAGGACAGGCAGGGATAATCCGCCAGATCATCAAAGGTGATCTTCGCCTGTTTGGCCAGCGGATGACCCTTCCAGAGATAGACAAACGGACGGCATTTGGTCAGCGGCGTAAACTCCAGTCCGTTTGCTTGCAGCAGCTTGGTGATCGCCTTGCGGTTGAAGTCGCTGAGATACAGAATTCCGATCTCGCTGCGCATGCCCGCCACATCACTGATGACCTCGGCGGTCTTTGTTTCACGGATCGCAAACTCGTATTTCGCCGTATCAAAGCGCCCTGCCATATCGACAAACGCCTTGACCGCAAATGAATAATGCTGCGTGGAAACGCCGAATTTCTTTTTGATATTGCTTTTTGCACTGTACTTTTCGGTCAGCACATCGAACTGCCCGACGACCTGATTGGCATACTGCAAAAACTCCGCACCGTCATTCGTGACGGTCACGCCCCTGCCGCTGCGGTTGAAGATCAGGATGCCTGTCTCTTTTTCAAGCTCCTGAACCGATGCCGTCAGAGAGGGCTGAGAGACATAAAGCAGCTCTGCTGCCTTGTTCATCGAGCCGGTATCCGCGATCGTCAGCGCATATTTGAGTTGCTGAAGCGTCATGTAATCACCTCATAATCCGTATCATAATCCGTACAGTCCGGTACTGAAATAGCGGTCGCCGCGATCCGGAAATACCGTAACGATATTGCCGCTCTGCACGTGCTCCGCCAGCATTAATACCGCCGCCATTGCCGCACCGGAGGACGAGCCCGCAAAGATGCCCTCTGTTTTTGCAAGCAGACGGGATGTTGCAAAGGCTTCATCGTCCGTTACCTTGATCACATCATCGACCAGCGACATATCCATCGTATCTGCGATGAAATCATTGCCGATGCCCTCGATATTGTAATCGCTGTGTTCTCCGCCGCCCATGGTCGAGCCGACCGGGTCTGCAAGGATGCCGCGGATCCCGGGATTGTGCTCTTTCAGGTATCGCAGAATGCCGGTATAGGTTCCGCCGCTGCCTGCACCCGCCACAACATAGTCAATATTGCCGTCAAGCGATTCATAGATCTCCTTTCCGGTCGTTTCATAATGTGCGAGCGGATTGCTCTGATTCCTGAACTGCTCCAGCGAGATGGAACCGGGGATTCCCGCCTTGATCTCCTCCGCCTTTTCGACAGCGCCGAGCATACCCTTTTCACGCGGCGTGTTGATGACCTCTGCGCCGAGTGCGCGCATCAGCGTCTGCTTTTCTGCGGAAAACTTCGTCGGCACGACAAAAATGATCCGGTAGCCGCGGTTCAGCGCCGCAAATGCAATGCCAAGCCCCGTATTGCCGGCAGTCGCTTCGACAATCGTGCCGCCGGCGCTGAGCACGCCGCGCCTCTCCGCATCATTGACCATATAAAGCCCCGTGCGGTCCTTGACGCTGCCGGAGGGATTCCACAGCTCCAGCTTTGCAAAGACATTCACGCCCTCTTTTTTCACGATATTTCCGAGCCTGACCAGCGGCGTATGTCCGATCAGCGCCTGCATAGAATCATAATACTGCATACTGTACCCCTTATCTGATCTTCGCCGCGCTGATCGCCTGATCCAGATCGGCGAGAATATCGGCGATATTTTCAATACCGGTTGACAGGCGGATCAGGCCGTCGGTGATACCGACCTGTTTGCGGATATCCGCCGGAATGGATGCATGTGTCATGGTCGCCGGATGGCAGACCAGCGACTCCACGCCGCCGAGACTTTCCGCAAGCATAATCAGGTGCAGACTCTCAAAAAAGCGATGGATGTCATAGTCCTCATGCAGCTCAAACGAGATCATCACGCCGCCGTTTTTTGCCTGCTTTTTGTTGACCGCATAGCCCTGCGCGTCCGGCAGGCCGGGATAATACACCGTTTTGACAGCCGGATGATTCTTCAGATAATTCGCCGCTTTTTCGGCATTTTCGACATGTCTGTCCATGCGGACAGCGAGCGTCTTGATACCGCGGATCAGCAAAAACGAATCAAACGGTCCGAGCACGCCGCCGGTCGAATTCTGGATAAACGCAAGCTTCTGCGCCAGTTCTTCGCTGCTGACAACTGCCAGCCCCGCGACAACGTCGCTGTGGCCGCCGAGGTATTTCGTTGCACTGTGAACAACAATGTCGGCACCGAGCGCAAGCGGCTTTTGCAGATACGGTGTCATGAACGTATTGTCCACGATCACAAGCAGTCCGTGCCTGTGGGAGATCTCCGCAACGCCTGCGATATCCGTGACCGTCATCAGCGGATTTGCAGGACTTTCGATGATGACCGCCCGGACATCATCTGTGATCTGCGATTCATATTTTGCAGGGTCGGCGGTGTCCGCGATCGTGTAGGTAATGCCGAAATGATTGAATACCTTGTCGAGCACGCGGAACGTGCCGCCGTAAACATTGCTGGAAATCAGCACGCGGCCGCCGCTGTTCAGCAGGCTCAATACCGCCGTGATTGCCGCCATGCCGGAGCCGAACGCAAAGCCTGCAAAGCCGCCCTCCAGCTCCGCAATCAGCTTTTCGAGTGCCTCTCTGGTCGGGTTTCCGGTGCGGGAATATTCATACCCGCGCATTTTTCCGAGTCCGTCCTGCTGATAGGTCGATGTCTGGTAGATCGGCACATTGACCGCACCGGTGTGTACGTCTGCGGAAATTCCGCCGTGAATCAGGGCGGTCTCTGTAAATTCATATCTGCTCATGATGATGCTCCTTATTCAAAGTTATAGCCTGCGGTATAGGCTGCGGACAGCAGGCTGACGTTTTCAAATGCTTTCATGCCGTCTTTGCGTCCTGTGAAATATTCTGCCTGTACCTTTTCCGGCGGCAGATAGGTGTCGATCTGAAAGCCGAGTGCATAGAGCGTCCGGGACACTTCGTTGTAGTCGTATCCGCCGCGCATCTGCTCACCGAGCGAAGCCGTGATCCGTTCCAGCCGGGCAACACGCTCCGGATATTCGCCGGTTTTCATCGGGTAATCAAAGACCACTGCGCTTTCCGGTGCGGACAGCTCCGCGATCTGCGCGAGCGTATCCGAAAACACATCCAGCGTCAGATAGTATGTTACGCCGAGAATGCTGAAAAAGGCCGGTATCTTCGGATCGAAGCCGGCTTTGAGAAGCTGCTCCGTCATACGCTGCTTCTCGAAATCAACCGGCACAAAGTGTACATTTCCCGGGATGATCCATTCAAGCTGCCGGATGCGTTCGCGCTTATACCGCTGCGTATCCGGGTGGTCGATCTCGTAGATCTCAATGTCCGGATTATCATTGCGGAACAGAAATGTATCCGAGCCCGCCCCGCAGATCACGTACTGGATTCTGCCGTGCTTTGCTGCAAAGGCGTGCAGCCGGTTTTCTGCAAAGTGGATGCGGGCAAGCGGAATCGGCGCAATGTATTCCTTGATGATCTCCTCGGTATCCGCAGGGGAAAACGGCTTCGCAAAGCCGTCAAATCCGCGGCTGACCAGCTCACGCATCGCGTCGTATTCCTCCTTGCCCATCAGATCAAAAGCAAGGTCATCCTCAAAAACCTTGTCGCGTTCATGAATCGCGTGCCACGCTCTCGCAAAGGCACAGAGCTTTGCTGTCACGCTTTCTCTTTTCTCAACCATAAATCCTCCGGTACAAAAACAGCGCAGTATGCCCATCTGCACACTGCGCCTGATCGTTTCATGCTGCTTTGAATCATGAGACAAGAGAAGGCCGACATCGCCGGTCTGCGGTGTGTGTATGAGACATTTGTATTTTGTTGTGACAGCACATACAACACATCAGTTTCATTTTCATTCTCCTTTTCATCGTTTTCCTATCGGTTATGTATGTATTATAGCACAAACAAGAATAGAAGTCAATAGCTTTCGCCTATAATTGGTATTATTCACAAAATCATTTGTAAATTTCAGATATTTGCGATGCCGGTGTATAAATCTCTGTACAAAAACGCCCTTGAACGTTTATGCCGGTACTCATATAGAAGTTTTGCCCCGAAGCGTTTCACAAAAGCGCTTCGGGGCATTGTTTTTTATACTGGTGCTTTAATAAATCAGAATTTATCATATGATTTCGGCTTTATGATCTTGATTATATGTCCGAATGTTTATTTTAACTGGGCGCGGGGCGCGAATGCGAGGGGAAGAACCACAAGG
>CAMNJD010000392.1 GCA_946540705.1 uncultured Ruminococcus sp.
CCCCCAGCGTTCCGAAAGCGAGGAAAAAGGGGGCTTGGGGGAAGAAACCCCGAAGGGGGTGTCTTCCCCCATTCACCGATCTTTTGCACATCTAAATACAAAAACGCAAAATGCAAACCCATATCTATAACTCCCCGATTCATCCACTCCCGCAGTGCGGCATGCCCTGTATGCCCATCTGATTAGTATGCATAATATCATAATTCCGATGTGTTGTCAATAAAAGGCCCCCATTTTCGGAATAATAAACAAAATTTGCCTATCACTTCTGTGCATACGCACGAAACGCCGAAATTTCATAAACTTCACGCAACGCACACATTCCTGTGATATACTCCATTCGTATTATAGTGCAATGGTGCAGACTGTTGTACAGAAAGGCTGTGATATCTTGCTCGGACTCAAAGGAATTACCAAGAACTATTTATCAGGTGACTCAGAGGTTCAGGCACTTAAAGGAATCGACATCCAGTTCCGACAGAGTGAGTTTGTCGCTGTGCTCGGCCCGTCCGGCTGCGGCAAGACAACATTGCTCAATATCATCGGCGGCCTCGACCGCTACACCTCCGGCGACCTTACGATCGCGGAGAAATCGACCAAGGAATACAAGGATAAGCACTGGGACCACTACCGCAACCACACGATCGGGTTTGTCTTTCAGACCTATAATCTGATCCCGCATCAGACCGTTCTGTCGAATGTCGAGCTCGCACTGACCCTCTCGGGCATTTCCAAATCGGAGCGCAGAGAGCGTGCGAAGAAAATGCTCGAGCGCGTCGGCCTCGGCGACCAGCTCAGCAAGAAGCCGAACCAGATGTCCGGCGGCCAGATGCAGCGCGTCGCGATCGCACGTGCGCTCATCAATGACCCGGAAATTCTCCTCGCAGACGAGCCGACCGGCGCGCTCGATACCGAGACCAGCGTGCAGATCATGGATCTGCTGAAGGAGATCGCGCAGGACAGACTTGTCATTATGGTCACGCATAACCCTGAGCTTGCAGAGCGGTATGCGACCCGAATCATCCGCCTGCTCGACGGCAAAGTCCTGAGTGACTCGATGCCCTATTCCGAGGAGGAGGCACACGCCGACCGCAAAGCGATCCTTGATAAGCAGAAGGAAGCTGAGGGCGGCGGCAAGAAGAAAAAAGAAAAGCGCGTTTCCATGAGCCCGCTGACAGCGTTCAGCCTTTCGCTCAACAACCTCATGACCAAAAAAACCCGTACCATGCTGACCTCCTTTGCCGGCAGCATCGGCATCATCGGCATTTCGCTGATCCTTTCGCTTTCCGACGGATTCCAGACCTTCATCAATGAAACGCAGGAAAATACACTGTCCTCTTATCCGCTGATGATCCAGTCGCAGACCGTGAACCTCACCGGTATGATTGAAAATCTCACCGGACAGAATGAGAATAAGGAAAAGCACGAGCTTGACAAGGTCTATTCCAGCAGTATGGCGATGGAAATGATGAACGCCATGGTCGCTGAGGTGCAGAAGAACGATATGCCCGCCTTTAAGAAGTATATCGAGGAGCACGAGGAAGAACTGAAGGACTACACGATCGAATATCAGTACAACATCACCCCGCAGATCTATCTTGCGGACACGAGTGAGGATATCGTCGCAGTCAACCCGAACCCGCTGGTCGATGCATATTACTCCATGCTCGGCTACGATATGAACAATATGTCGTCCTCCTTCTCCGGCCTTATGCAGATGAGCACGGACGGCATGGACGTCTGGACGATGCTCTATGACGACAGAGAGCTGCTCGAAACGCAGTATGAGGTGCTGAGCGGCCACTGGCCGGAGAACATGAACGAGGCGATCCTTGTCGTCGATGACAACAACGAGATCACCGACCTGACCATGTACGGTCTGGGTCTGCGCGATGCCTCCGAGATTCAGGATATCTTCTCCAAGCTTATGGCCGGCGAGAAAATCGAAATTACCAACGACAGCTTCACCTATGACGAGATGATGAACATGCAGTTCCGTGTCATCCTCAATACCGACCGGTATGAGTACGATGCGGAGAATAACGCATGGAAGGATCGCTCCCGCAGCGATGAGTACATGGCAGAGAAGATCGAAAACGGTGTGCCCATTCACATCAGCGGCGTTGTCCGGCAGAAGCCCGGCAAGGTCGCAGGTGCGCTGATGCCCGGAACGGTCTGCTACACCAAGGAGCTCATCAATTACCTCATTGACGAAAACACGAAGTCTGAGATCGTGCAGAAGCAGCTCAACAAGCCGGAGATTGACGTATTCACCGGCCTTGAATTCGAGGATCACGAGGATGTCACGATCGACGATGTGTATGCATACATCGACAACATGAGCCCGGAGCAGTTCGCACAGCTTCAGGCAATGTTCACCCGGTTCTACGGCAATTCCTTCAACGGCGAGGATATCGCAGAGGCGCTTGCTGCAATGAAGGACGACGAGCTGGTCGCGGCCGTGATGCCGTCCATGCTTGAGAGCGTGACAATGGAGGACGCAAAGGCCTTTGCAGAGACCGACGAGGGCAAGGCCGTCATCATTGATTATATCGCGAAATCCGTGGATGCAGAGCCCGATGAGGCAATGCTGGAGAACGTGACCGACGACCAGATCCTTGAGATCTACAAGGGTGTTGTCGGCTCGCAGATCACTGCCGACGCGATCCGCGCAAAGATCGACGGCATGAACGAGGATGAGCTCAACGCACTGGCACAGTCGCTCAACCCTGCACGGGATATCGACAGCCTGAAGGCTGCACTCTCCACGATGGATGAGCAGACGCTGCTTACGATCTTCAAGGAGCAGATTCTCGCGCAGTCTACCGACAACACCTACGAGGGCAACCTCCAGAAGCTCGGTCAGCGCGACCCGGATAATCCCTTTGCAATCTCCATTTTCTCTCCGAGCTTTGAGGCGAAGGAGAAATTCGAGGACTTTGTGACCGAATACAACAACAAGCAGATCGCCGCGGGCAACGAGGATTCCAAGATCGAATACACCGACTACATCGGTCTGCTGCTCAGCTCCGTCACGAAGATCATCAACATGGTATCCTATGTGCTGATCGGATTTGTCTCGATCTCGCTGGTCGTTTCGTCCATCATGATCGGTATTATCACGTACATCTCCGTTCTGGAGCGTACCAAGGAGATCGGTATTCTCCGCTCGATCGGTGCTTCCAAGCGCGATATCAGCCGCGTGTTCAATGCTGAGACATTTATCGTCGGTCTGATCGCCGGTGTGCTCGGCGTAGTCATCACGATGCTGCTGGATATCCCGATCAATATGATCATCGAGAGGGCATCGGGTGTGCCGGATATTGCATTCCTGCGTCCGGTCTACGCTGCAATCCTGATCGGTATTTCCGTGCTGCTGACGCTGATCGCGGGCATTATCCCGTCGAAGCTCGCTGCAAAGAAAGACCCTGTGATCGCACTGCGAACTGAATAAGCGGGTACACTGCCCCGGAGCAAAGGCCGATGCTGATATAGAAGTTTTAAGCCATAGTATTTCTGATATGCGGTCAGAAGTACTATGGCGTTTTTTCTATTGACCGTGCAGATATGTTATGCTATAATTGTTACGAACATAAATCGGAATTTATCATATGATTTCAGCTTTATGATCTTGATTATATGTCCGAATGTTTATTTTAACTGGGCGCGGGGCGCGAATGCGAGGGGAAG
>CAMNJD010000393.1 GCA_946540705.1 uncultured Ruminococcus sp.
CCGGCTGCATCGAGGATCGCCTGCAGCTCGCCGTCCTTCAGGAACTTGCCGAACGAGCATGCGGGCTCTGCATCGACCCAGCGGATAAACGCAAGACCCTTTGCGCCGATGCCTCTGACCATTTCCGTCAGCTTGTCGATCTCCTTGCGGGTGAGCGTCTTTGCGGCATCCTTTGCGGTAATGCAGCGGACCGTGCCGCCCTCGCTGAGTGCATTTGCAAAGACCGGGAACTCGACGTTCTTCACGGTCTCAGAAAGGTCGGTCAGCTCCATGCCGAAGCGCAGGTCGGGCTTATCCGAGCCAAAGCGGTTCATCGCCTCGGTGTAGGTCAGTCTCGGCAGCGGCGTCTTCAGCTCTCTGTGCATGACATCTTTGAACAGACGGATCAGGAAGCCCTCGGTCAGATCGAGGATATCGTCCACATCGACAAAGCTCATTTCGAGGTCGATCTGCGTGAATTCCGGCTGACGGTCTGCTCTGAGATCCTCGTCGCGGAAGCAGCGTGCGAGCTGGATGTAGCGGTCATAGCCTGCGACCATGAGAAGCTGCTTATAGATCTGCGGGGACTGCGGCAGCGCATAGAATTCGCCGTGATGCACACGCGACGGAACAAGATAGTCTCTCGCGCCCTCCGGCGTGGACTTCATCATCATCGGTGTCTCGATCTCAAGGAAGCCGTTTTCATAGAAATACTGTCTCGCGCACTGTGCGATCTTATGGCGCAGGATCAGATTCTGCTGCAAAGGGGCTCTGCGCAGGTCGAGATAGCGGTATTTCAGGCGCAGCTCCTCATTGACCTTGGTCTGTGCGGTGATCTCAAACGGCGGTGTTTTCGCTTTCGAGAGAATGCGCAGCTCGGTCACATAAATTTCGACATGTCCCGTCGGGATCTTGTCGGTCTTGCTCTCGCGCTCTCTGACCTCGCCCTTTGCAAGCAGCACATATTCGCTCCTGCAGGACGCAGCCTTCTCAAAGAGTGCGCGGTCGGTCGTATCGTCAAAGGTGAGCTGCACGACGCCCGTGCGGTCACGCAGCACGATGAAGATGATGCCGCCCTTATCGCGGATCGTATCGACAAAGCCGCCGACTGTGACGGTCTTTCCGGCTTCGAGCACCTCGCCGCAGTAGCAGGTGCGCTTCATGCCTTGCATATTGTCCATTGGTTTCCATTACTCCCTTACAAATATATTCTATAATATAGCTATTTATAGCTGTTTTAACTCGTATTTTTATTTGCTGATTGTGATAAATAGCGCGCTAGCCAATACGCCTATAGACATTGCAATCATTTGTCCAATCAGCCATAAAAGCCAAAATAGCGTGATTCTACTTTTAGGCTTCGGCTTTTGTTCAAGATAGCAATGATCCGGACGTTGTACGCTAAATATAATCGCCGCAATCATCCCAATAGTGAAGATTCCCCTTACTCCCTCAATATTAACCGATTCACCAGTTGTTTTATAAAAACACAGCAAGTAGAAAAAAGCGCATATTCCATGAAAAATACAAACATAGCGCCACCAGTTCTTAACTTTCGCTTTAGCGTTTGTACTTTTTGTCCTCTCTGCCTCATCCAGTTGCTTTCGATGCTGCTCCTGTAAATCAAGTTCACGCAATCGAGCTACATCTGTGTAACGATTATCTATCTTGATATTTTGATTGATATCTATTATTATTCTTCCGTCATCAACATGAATTTGCGAACCGCAGTAAGTACAAAAAAACAACGCTCTGCCTTCGGGAATATTCAAAGTTGCGCCGCAGCTAGGACACTTAAATGTTGAAATATTCATAGTGAGCCTCCTGCTTTATTTATCATCATACGATAGTCACCGAAAGCAACATCGTGATTACTCCTTTCTAGGAAGTCAATCCCGTCAATAGTTTTCCGGTCTTGAGCACCTCGCCGCAGTAGCAGATGCTCTTACACTTTGAATGATGTCTGTCAGCGTATTACTTATATGTCTACTTAGTATTACTTATATGTCTACTTACAATATACAAATTTTCAAATCTCCAATAGCCGTTTCTAATCTTTATCCCATCTAGCCTCATCAGTCCATCTGTAGTTTAACTCATCATTTTGTGGATGAGTGCTTTTAAAGATTTTTGCATCTTCTTCCGCTTTTCGCTTTCCATATAATTTAAGTTTCAAGGGCATTTCATTTTCTAATATTCCCCTTTTTTGATATAGTTCCATGCTTCTTGATCTCCATTGATTTGTAACTTCTTCAGCCTCTTCAGGGGAGGCGGTATTTGCCCATTCGATATCTTTATTTACCAAATGCACTATTCCCGCAACAACTCCTACGCCTAAAACACCAATGACAGCCTTCAGAATCCCCATGGCATCACTACCTCCAATCATAAATAAGGTTACGCAATAAACTCGCTCATAGAATCTGTGCATGCGCGAATGCAGGCGATTCATGCGGCCGCTGTCAGACCCAGTGCAGCGCCGCAAGCAGCTTTGCGGTCAGTGCGAACAGTCCCCAGCAGACCGGATAGGCGATCCACCAGTGACGCCGGTAGTTCTCGTCCCTGACGCCGGGCTCGCCGCTAAACGGAACGGTCAGCGCGAGCATGCCCGGTCCCAGCAGCATTGCCAGCAGCAGCACCGCAACAGAGGAATACAGCACGATATTGTTATCCGCAAAGCGTTCGCTGAGGATAAACGCGCCGGCGGACAGGAGATACCAGCCCGCAGCGGCAATGCACCATGTTCCCGTTTTCATTTTCTGCATAAAAGCACCTCATCTTCTTCTGCCGAGGATCTTCCGCACGAACACCCGCTCATAGTACCAGTGCATGCGCGAAAGCAGCCTGTCATACATCAGAAAGAGCAGGTTTCCCGAAACGATCAGGATGACGTACATATACGGCATCGTATCCTCAAAGGTCGGCAGGCCGAGCACATAGACCGTCAGCCAGTAATCCAGCACAATGAACACATTGAACAGGGCCATCTTCACTGCAAACCGCGCAGGCTTCAGCTTCAGCCGTTCGAGATACATCCGCAGAATGGGATAATACCCGAAAAACAGCACGAACATCAGCGCGGCCTCCTTGTCAAAGGTGACGATCACCGAGAGCAGGCTCACGGCGGTATAGGTCAGCCATGCCCAGCTCACGGACACCTCCTCGACCAGAATCAGCATCAGCATCCCCGCGCCCATCGGTGCGGCGATGTACAGCGCCGGAAGGACGCCGGTCAGGAACATGACGGTCACGCAGAGTGCGGCGACAATGCCGCCCAGTGCCACACGGCTGCTTTTGGACTGTGTGTGCGCCATTACAGTGCCCCGCGGCAGCAGCCGCCCGCAGGGACAGATGCCGGGCAGGAATGCGAACGGATCAAAGCCTCTGCGCTCCTTTCTGCGGGGAGCAGCGCCCCCCTCTCTGCATTCGTTCATATTTCTTATATCATACCACAAACTGTCACAAATGTCAATGAAAAAACAACTGAACTTATGCAAATTTCTCCCGCTGCGCAACGGCAAGCGCATCACAGCGCTCATTTTCGGGATGTCCCGCATGTCCCTTGACCCAGCAGAACGTGACCTTGTGGCGCTCCAGCAGCGGCAGCAGCTTCTCCCAGAGATCGGCGTTCAGTGCCGGCTTTTTGTCGGATTTGACCCAGCCGTTCCGCTTCCAGCCGTAGACCCAGCGCTTCGTGATGCTGTCCACAACGTATTTGCTGTCGGTCGTGACCGTCACGGCACAGGGCATGAGGAGTGCCTCCAGCCCGGAGATCACGCCTGTCAGCTCCATGCGGTTGTTGGTCGTATGTGCCTCGCCGCCGGAAAGCTCCTTTTCGTGGAATTTTCCCGCTGCATCGGTAAACTGCAAAATCGTCCCCCAGCCGCCCGGCCCGGGGTTGCCGCTGCATGCGCCGTCCGAAAACAGCTTCACCTGCGGCAGTCCGCCCTCCAGTATCATTCCCATTCTCCTTTCCTGCATCCGCAGCTCTGCGGCAGTCTCAGTGCCGCTCCCCCATTATCGCCGATTTCTGCGGAAAATGCAAGTCCTGCAATCAGATTTGTGAAAAATGCCAAAAATGGTGCAATTCAAAAAAACTTGGGAAAAAGACTGGATTTTTATTGATTTTTGTGCTATAATGTGGGTATGTCCGGACGTCGGGGTATTTCTGCGCCCGCAGAGCCGCCCAAACAGACGCCGGTAACAAAGAATGGAGGTTTTTCCAATGGGCAAAAAGTATTGTTACCTCTTCTCTGAGGGTAACGCAACCATGCGTGAGCTCCTCGGCGGAAAGGGCGCGAATCTGGCTGAGATGACCAATATCGGTCTGCCGGTTCCGCAGGGCTTCACCATCACCACTGAGGCCTGCACGCAGTATTATGAGGACGGCCGTCAGATCAATCCTGAGATCATGGCTGAAATCGAAGAGTACATCGTCAAGATGGAAGGCATCACCGGAAAGAAGTTCGGTGACAAGGAGAACCCGCTGCTCGTTTCTGTCCGTTCGGGCGCAAGAGCTTCTATGCCGGGTATGATGGATACCATCCTCAACCTCGGCCTGAATGAAGAAGTTGTCAAGACAATGGCTGAGAAGTCCGGCAATGAGCGCTGGGCATATGACTGCTACAGAAGATTTATCCAGATGTATTCCGACGTCGTTATGGAAGTCGGCAAGAAGTACTTTGAAGAGCTGATCGACAAGATGAAGGCAGACCGCGGCGTGAAGCAGGACGTTGAGCTGACCGCAGCAGATCTGAAGGAGCTTGCAGAGCAGTTCAAGGCTGAGTACAAGTCCAAGATCGGCGAGGATTTCCCGACCGACCCGAAGGCTCAGCTCATGGGCGCAATCAAGGCTGTTTTCCGTTCCTGGGACAACCCGCGTGCAAACGTCTACCGCCGCGATAACGATATCCCGTATTCCTGGGGTACCGCTGTCAACGTGCAGATGATGGCATTCGGCAACATGGGCGATGACTGCGGCACCGGCGTTGCATTTACCCGTGACCCGGCTACCGGCGAGAAGAAGCTCATGGGCGAGTTCCTGAAGAACGCACAGGGCGAGGACGTCGTTGCAGGTGTCCGTACCCCGATGCCGATTGCTCAGATGGAGCAGGAGTTCCCGGATGCTTATGCAGAGTTCATCAAGGTCTGCAAGATCCTTGAGGAGCACTATCACGATATGCAGGACATGGAGTTCACTGTCGAGAACAAGAAGCTCTATATGCTCCAGTGCCGCAACGGTAAGAGAACCGCTCCGGCTGCTCTGAAGATCGCATGCGACCTCGTCGATGAGGGCATGAAGACCGAGCAGGAAGCTGTCCTGATGATCGACCCGCGCAACCTCGACACCCTGCTGCACCCGCAGTTCGATGCAAAGGCTCTGAAGGCAGCTACTCCGCTGGGCAAGGGTCTGGGCGCATCCCCCGGTGCTGCATGCGGTAAGGTCGTCTTTACTGCTGACGACGCTGAGGCTTGGAATGCACGCGGCGAAAAGGTCGTTCTGGTCCGTCTGGAGACCTCTCCGGAGGATATCACCGGTATGAAGGCTTCTCAGGGTATCCTGACTGTCCGCGGCGGTATGACCTCCCACGCAGCCGTTGTTGCCCGCGGTATGGGTACCTGCTGCGTTTCCGGCTGCTCTGACATCAACATGGACGAGGCGAACAAGGTGTTCACCCTCGCAGGCGAAACCTTCAAGGAAGGCGACCCGATCTCCATCGACGGCACCACCGGCAACATCTACAAGGGCATTATCCCGACTGTTGACGCACAGATCGCTGGCGAGTTCGGCCGCGTCATGGGCTGGGCTGACAAGTATCGCAAGCTGAAGGTCCGCACCAATGCCGATACACCGGCTGATGCAAAGAAGGCAAGAGAGCTGGGCGCTGAGGGTATCGGTCTGTGCCGTACCGAGCACATGTTCTTTGAGCCGTCCAGAATCGCTGCATTCCGTGAGATGATCTGCGCTGACACCGTTGAGCAGCGTGAGGCAGCTCTGGCAAAGATCGAGCCGATGCAGCAGGCAGACTTCGAGGCTCTGTACGAGGCTCTGGAAGGCAACCCTGTCACCATCCGCTTCCTGGATCCGCCTCTCCACGAGTTCGTTCCGACCGAGGAGGCTGACATTAAGGCACTGGCAGACGCACAGGGCAAGTCCGTTGAGGACATCAAGGCGATCATCGCTTCCCTGCACGAGTTCAACCCGATGATGGGTCACCGCGGCTGCCGTCTGGCTGTTACCTATCCGGAAATCGCTGCAATGCAGACAAAGGCTGTCATCAAGGCTGCTATCAACGTCAAGAAGGCACATCCGGACTGGACTGTTGAGCCGGAAATCATGATCCCGCTGGTCGGCGAGGTCAAGGAGCTCAAGTTCGTCAAGGACGTCGTTGTCAAGACCGCTGATGAGGTCATCAAGGCAGCAGGCGCTGATCTGAAGTATCAGGTCGGTACCATGATCGAGATTCCGCGTGCAGCTCTGACTGCTGACGAAATCGCGAAGGAAGCTGACTTCTTCTGCTTCGGTACCAATGACCTGACGCAGATGACATTCGGCTTCTCCCGTGACGACGCAGGCAAGTTCCTCGGCGCTTACTACGATCAGAAGATCTTTGAGAGCGATCCGTTCGCAAAGCTCGATCAGGTCGGCGTCGGCAAGCTGATGAAGATGGCAATCGAACTGGGCAAGCCGGTCAACCCGAAGCTCCACTGCGGTATCTGCGGTGAGCACGGCGGCGACCCGACTTCCGTCGAGTTCTGCCACGAGATCGGTCTGGACTATGTCTCCTGCTCGCCGTTCCGCGTGCCGATCGCACGTCTGGCAGCAGCTCAGGCAGCACTCCGCTGATCTGTTTGATTTGGTTCCGAAAGTCTCCTGCGGCTCCGCGCCGCGGGAGACTTTTATCTATTCAGGAATGAAGCAATCGCTGCAAAACAATACGATAGAGGAAATAGGTTATGATAGAATTAAGATGTGAAGCCTGCGGCAGTTCGCAGCTGAACAGACGAGGCTCCGTCATGGTCTGTTCATTCTGCGGCAGCCGTTATGTGCTGGACGAGAATCTGAACATCCGAAGCAAAGCACTGACCGATGCGAAGCTCCTGCTCTGCTATGTTGAGGCGGAAAAGCACAGACAGGCTGAACGGTACCTCGATGAATTCCAGATGCTGACCAAGGCGCTGGAGATTGACGACAACAACCCTGAAACGCTGACAAAGCTCGGCCGCTGCTGCCGAGCGCTCGGACAGAACGGCAAGGCACTGGAATATTACAATCAGGCGATTGAAATTGATCCGGCCTGCGGCCCTGCTTACGCAAACATCGGCACGGTCTATATTCTCACGGAACGGTATGCCGAGGCAAAAGCAATCTACGAAAAAGGGCTGCCCCATATGAATCCCTCTGATTCCGATTACTGGACAGCCTTTGCGAATTATACACTTGTCATCGGAAAGCTCGGTGACCTTGCCCGCGCAGAGGCGATGATCCGTGAAGCTGAAGAACACGGATATCCGAACTGTGCGGCACTTCGCCGGCTGCTTGGTCTGTCGTGAGCCCGCATCGAAACGGGAAGCTCCGGCGGCTGCAAAGCAAGGGAATTGCTGACACGCCCTACTGCGACAAAAAATGGTAACAAAACATCCCCGCAGATGATGCCGGTACTCATATAGAAGTTTTGCCCCTGAGCCTTTCAAAGTGCTCAGGGGCATTGTACTTATTGTTACTAAGCTAAATCAGAATTTATCATAGTATGATTTCGGCTTTATGATCTTGATTATTTGTCCGAATGTTTATTTTAACTGGGCGCGGGGCGCGAATGCGAGGGGAAGAACCACAAGGAGAGGGAAGTCG
>CAMNJD010000394.1 GCA_946540705.1 uncultured Ruminococcus sp.
AGCGACGAGGGCTCTGCCCTCGACCCGCAAGCCTTTGAAAAGGCTTGAGCGAAACTTTTAATATGGGCGAAATGAAAACTATTTGTTTTAGCCTTATTTTTCCGACCACCTATAAAATTACATACCCCTCTTTTGTTCATAAAACTGCCTCCATTGCATCCCGGTATATTTCGGCAGCACGCTCCCGATCTCCAGTTCAAACGTACTCAGCGTCTCCCTTTTTTGCCTTTCCCGTCATATTTCCCGCTGCTGCGGTTCCGGCGGGACTGTCCGGCGTCTCCGGCATTCTGCCGATGCTGCGCTTTCTGATTCCGTGCATTTCCGGCATTGCGTGCAGTCTGATTCCCGCCGGTCTTCAGCTCTGCGGGCACCAGACAGTGCGGGCCGCTGCCGATGAGATCGGGTCTGCCGGCCTTGCGCAGTGCCGCACGGATGACCGCGTAGTTCTCCGGCTTGAAATATTGCAGAAGGGCACGCTGCTCGGCCTTTTCCTTTGGCGAGCGCGGCACATAGACCGGCTCCATGGTATAGGGGTCGAGTCCGGTATAGAACATGCAGGTCGAGATCGTGCCGGGCGTGGGGTAGAAGTCCTGCACCTGTTCGGGGTGGATGCCCTCCTCCTTCAGAAAGCAGGCGAGCTTGATCGCATCTTTGACCGTGCTGCCGGGGTGGCTGCTCATCAGATACGGTACGAGATACTGCTCCATGTTCATGGATTTGGTCAGCTCATAAAAGCGCTTCTGAAACGCCTTGTAGGCTTCGATATGCGGCTTTCCCATTTTATCGAGCACCGCATTCGAGCAATGCTCCGGCGCGACCTTGAGCTGTCCGGAGACATGATACCGGACGAGCTCGCGGAAAAACGTGTCGTCCTTGTCCGCAAGCAGATAGTCATAGCGGATGCCCGACCGGATGAACACGCGCTTGATCTTCGGGAGCGCACGCAGCTTCCGCAGCAGATGCAGATAGGCCGTATGGTCAACGGTCAGGTTTTTGCACGGCTCCGGCGCGAGACATTTTTTCCCCTTGCACAGCCCGTATTTGAGCTGTTTTTCGCAGGAGGGCTGCCGGAAATTGGCAGTCGGGCCGCCGACATCGTGCAGATAGCCCTTGAAATCGGGCAAAGTGGTGAGATATTTTGCCTCCTCGATGACCGACTCCTCCGAGCGGACGGTCATGCGTCTGCCCTGATGCAGCGCGATCGAGCAGAAATTGCAGAAGCCGAAGCAGCCGCGGTTGTGGGTGATCGAGAAGCGCACCTCCTTGATCGCGGGGACGCCGCCCTCCGCCTCATACATCGGATGATAGGTGCGCATGAACGGCAGCTTATAGACCGCGTCCAGTTCCTCCTGCGTCAGCGAAAGCGCAGGCGGGTTCTGCACCAGCATTTTGTCCCCGTGCCGCTGAATAATACGCTTGCCGTAAACCTCGTCCTGCTGGTCATACTGAATGCGGCAGGCGCGGGCATAGGCCTCCTTTTTGTCGCGGCACTGCTCAAAGGAGGGGCATTCCGCGGAGCCGAAAGGCGTCTTGTCCGGCGTCGTGAGATAGCAGGTGCCGCGCACCTCGGTGATCTCGCTGACCGGTACGCCGTCCCGCAGCAGGTTTGCAATTTCGATCATGCTGTGCTCGCCCATGCCGAACATCAGAAGATCGGCGCCGCTTTCGAGCAGCACGGACGGATGCACCGAATCGTCCCAGTAATCGTAATGCGCAAAGCGGCGGAGGGATGCCTCCAGCCCGCCGATCAGAACGGGAATCTCATTCCCGTAGATCTGACGGAGCCGCTGACAGTAGACCGTCACGGCGCGGTCGGGGCGTTTTCCGGCCTTGTTGCCGGGAGAATATGCGTCATCGGAGCGGCGTTTTTTTGCGGAGGTATAGTGTGCGACCATGCTGTCGATATTGCCCGACGACACGAGAAATGCGAGCCGCGGCTTTCCGAAGCGCATGAAATCGGCATCGGTTTTCCAGTCCGGCTGTGCGAGCATCGCAACAGAATAGCCGTTTGCTTCGAGGATGCGTGTAATGATCGCCGCGCCGAAGCTCGGATGATCGACATACGCATCGCCGCAGATATAGACAAAATCGGGCTGTGATATGCCGCGCTCGCGGAGCTCCTCCGGCGTGACGGGAATAAATCCGGACATGGCTGCCGCACCTCCTTTTTACTCGGTTTCCGGTTTTGCTGTTTCTGTGATTTGCAGATATTGCGGCGGAACGGCATCAGTCAGCCAGACACCGTTCGCTGCGAGGAAAAACCGCATGCCGTCCTGCGCCATGCGCTGTGCATCGACCCGCAGGATCACGGGTTTGCCGTGCCGCAGACCGACCTTGTATGCAGTCTCAGCGTCCCGCGACAGATGCACATACTGCCGGGACATCGGCTTCAGCCCTTCCTGCATGATGCATTCGAGGAAACGGGTCGCCGTGCCGTGCCAGAGCACCTGCGGCGGTGCGGTTTCGGTCAGATCGGGATTGACGCTGACGGAATGTCCCTGACTGGCACGGATCTTCGTGCCGTCTGCATTGAATGCATAGCGCTGCTTTTCATCCGTCCGGACAATCTCAGCGAGCGCCTCTGCATCGCACGGAAATCCTGCACCGTTCATGCCGTTCAGCAGCGCTGCGACCTCTGCCCAGCCATGTGCGTCCAGCGTGATGCCGGCCGCCTCCGGCTGATGCCGCAGCACGAGGCTCAGAAATTTACTCGTTCTGACAGCCTGTTTTTTGCTCAGTTCCATAGATATACTCCGTATTTATTCGACCTTTGCGCCCTTTGCGGCAATGCGGAGCTTCCATTCGGTCAGCTCCTGCGGGGTCATCAGGACATGCCGCGGCTTTGCGCCCTCAGAGGGGCCGACAACGCCGCGCTCCTCCAGCGCATCGACAATGCGCGCTGCCTTTGCATAGCCCAGCTTGAGAATGCGCTGGAGCTTGGTGGTCGAAAGCTGCCCCATATCGACGGCGATCTCCGCCGCCTTGACGATCAGGGCTTCCTCATCGCTCAGCTCGCCCAGGTCATCGTCCCCGCCGGGCTTGTCTCCCTTATCCGCCGGGATATTCTGCTCCACGGCGCTCAGGATCTCGTCATCATAGACCGCGCTGCCGCCCTCCTTCAGGAAGCGGGTAACGTTTTCGACCTCTTTGTCGGAGCAGAAGCAGCCCTGCACACGCTTTGGCTCCCGCCAGCCGTTCGGATAGAACAGCAGGTCGCCGTTGCCCAGCAGCGCCTCTGCGCCGTTGCAGTCGAGGATATTGCGAGAATCCTGCGAGGATTTCACGCTCATGCCGATCCGGCTCGGAATATTGGATTTGATCAGGCCGGTGATGACATCGGCGGTCGGGCGCTGTGTTGCGATGACCAGGTGGATGCCGGCTGCACGCGCCTTCTGTGCAATGCGGATGACCGCAGTCTCGACCTCCTTCCTGCTCGTCATCATCAGATCTGCAAACTCATCAATGAGAATGAGGATCTGCGGCATGCGCTTCATCTCGGGATTCTTGTCCGCCACGGCATTGAAGCCGCGGAGATCACGCACGCCGAATTCCGCGAACAGACCGTATCTGCGTTCCATTTCGATGACGGCCCAGTTCAGCGCACCGGCTGCCTTCTGCGGGTTTGTCACGACCGGGATCAGCAGATGCGGGATGCCGTCATATGGCTGAAACTCAACGACCTTCGGGTCGATCAGTACCATGCGCACCTCATCGGGCGAGGCATGGTACAGGATACTCATAATAATGGAATTCGTGCAGACCGACTTGCCCGAGCCGGTCGTGCCCGCGATGATCATATGCGGCATTTTTGCGATATCGCCGAGAATGATATTGCCGTCGATATCCTTGCCGACCGCAAAGGTCAGGCGGCTCTGCGCATTCTGGAATTCCGGCGATTCGAGGATCTCACGGAGCGAAACCGTGTCCTTGCAGGTATTCGGCACCTCAACGCCGAGCGCAGCCTTGCCCTCGACCTGCGAGATACGCACGGCAAGACCGCCCAGTCCGAGCATAATATCATTGGCAAGGCCGGTGATCTTGGAGACCTTGACGCCTGCTGCGGGCTGAATCTCATAGCGCGTGACGGTCGGGCCTCTGCGGATCCCGACGATCCGGACAGTGACGCCGAAGCTCTGAAGCGTATCGACAAGCTGCTTGCCCTTGTCGCGGAGCTCCGCAGCCTTGTCCGCATCGGTCGCGCTGTTGTCCGCCGCATTGAGCAGCGCAAGGCTCGGCGCGGTATACGGGATCTCGGGCTCCTCCTCGTAGATGCTGTCATCGTCGATGAGCACATCCGTTTCGTCATCGACCGCCCACGGCAGGCGGTTCATCTGCCGGGCATCCGCCTCAGCAGCCGCAGAATCCGCAAGCGCCTCGAGCTCGGCCTCCTCCTGTTTGGTCATGCGGAAGCCGCCCAGGCCTGTCTCGCTCTGTCCGGGCAGACGGTTCATCTGCGATTCGGGAATCGGTGCGCTGCTGTCGAAGATCGGCACATCGAGGTCGATGTTATGCAGGTCGCTGCGCACAGGTACGGCAGCACCCGCTTTCAGCATCCTTTCGACCTCCCGCAGATGCTTTTTGTCGTCCTTTTCGGCTCTGCGGCGGTCACGCGGACGCTCCTCCTCATAGACCGGAGCAGGCGCAGGGCGGCGGCTCTCCCGCACATAGACCGGATCGGGCAGATACCCCTCCTGCTCGTCCTCGTCCTCGTCATCATCCTCATCGTCATCATCGTCACCGTCACTGCCGTAAAAGTCCTCACGCACACCCTCCAGTCCGCGTGTTGCGGCTCTGGTGATGCCGTGCCAGACCGCTTCGAGCGGCCGCATCAGGAGCTTGAACATCTCCCCGAAGCCGCGGTTTGTCAGCAGCATGAACATCATGATGAGCAGCAGCGAGACAATGATCTTCGCGCCGACGTCATCAAAGGCGAGGATCAGCGGGCCGACGATCAGTCCGGAGATCAGACCGCCGCCGTAAAGATGCTTGCCGTTGTCGTAGAGAATGCGGATCCGGTCGCGGAATAGCAGTGCCTCACCGGTATCGGGATTGAGCGCACCCAGTGAATCGCCGAAAAAGAGCTGCACAAAGCTGCTCACGAGCAGTGTCAGGATGATGCCGTAAATGACCTTTTTCGGTGCTTCCCTGGAATGATCCTGCGAAACCATGAAAGCGGTATAAAACAGGATGACCGGGACAAAAATGATGCCGATGCCGAAGGTTCCGCGGAGTGCATTGTGCATCACGCCCCAGAATTTGTCGCCCGGCACAAACGCGATAAACGCGATCAGCGCACCGGCCATCACCATCACGACCGAACGGAGCTGATTGTTCGGCGGCTTCGGGGGCGGAGCAGTCTCCTTTTTCTTGACGGTGGTCTTTGCGGGCGCAGCCGGGACAGTATTCGCCCGCCTTGCGGTTGTTTTTCTTGCGCCGCCGGTATTTTTCTTGGCGGTCCTGCCGGTCTTTCCGGCGTTTTTCTTTTGTGCCATGCTGTCTGCCTTTCCAAAAAATGCGGTGCGGATTTGCGTTTTGTTCCGATTACATCGAATAGACCCAGTAGCCGAAGGTCAGCAGGCTGACCAGCAGCGTATAGATCGAAAATACAATAAAGTTATCGGATTTGATGAGCCATTTGACCAGATTGATCGCGGCGACTCCGACAACGGCAGCCGTCACGAAGCCGATCGCGGCTGCGGCCCAGTTGACCTCAATGGTCCCCTCGAAGGCATCCTTCAGCTCCACCAGGCAGCCGCCGAGGATCGCCGGGATGCCGAGCACGAAGGAATACCTGACGGCAGTCTCCTTTTCGAGGCCGGAAAACAGTCCCCCGCTGATCGTCGAGCCGGAGCGGGATACGCCCGGGAACAGCGCCGCGCACTGGAACAGGCCGATCACGACTGCGTCCCTGACGGTGATGTCGCCGGCAGTTTTCTTCGTATTGCGGATGCGGCTCGCGAAGAACAGTTCTGCGGATGTAAACAGGAAGCAGCAGCCGAGAATCGGCAGCGAAATATTCTCAAACACATCCTTGATGAGGTAAAACGGTACCAGAAGCACCAGTGAAATGAACAGCATGATGAGCATTCTGCGCTCGGGGTTCATCGTGCTCCACTTGAATTTTCCGGTGAAAAGATCCTTGATCAGCCGGAAAAACTCCTTCAGCAGCGCCCAGATCGTATCGCGGAAGGCGATACAGACCGCAACCAGCGTTCCGAGGTGCAGAATCACGAGCAGAAAGGTTCCCTCCTCGACAGACTGTCCTGTGAGCTCCTGATAGAGCTTGAGGTGGCCGGAGCTGGAAACCGGCAGAAATTCGGTAAGTCCCTGAATGATCGCCTGTACGATCGCATCCAGAATTGACATGCGGATGCCTCCTTCAAAAGTATGTTTTTGCATAGATATACTCTTATATCATACCACATTTTCCGCGCACTGTCAATAAAGAGAATCCGCTGATTAAAGCGGCGCTTTTTGTGCATACTATCTTCATTCCACGAACACAAGGAGCGATGCACATGGCATATCAGAAGGTCGTGATCGCGGGGCTCGATACCTCGAAGCTGACCGTCCTGACGGAACGTGAAAAGATGGAGCTCCTGCGCGAAATGCAGGAGACAGGCAGTGAGGCGGCAAGGGAAAAGCTCATTCTCGGGAATCTGCGGCTGGTGCTCAGTGTCATCCAGCGCTTCACCGGGCGCGGCGAGGATGCGGACGACCTGTTTCAGATCGGCGTGATCGGGCTGATGAAGGCGATCAGCAACTTCGATCTCACAAAGGATGTGCGCTTCTCGACCTATTGCGTCCCGATGATCGCAGGCGAGCTGCGGCGTCATCTGCGGGACAGTCATGCGGTGCGGGTGAGCCGCTCGCTGCGGGATCTGGCCTATAAGGCGATGCAGGCGCGGGAGCAGCTCACCTCGGAGCTCGGCAGAGAGCCCACCGCACAGCAGATCGCGGATGCACTCGGAACGGAGCGCTCGGAGGTCGTGCTGGCACTGGAGAGCATCTCCGACCCGGTGTCACTTTACGAGCCGATCTATTCCGATTCCGGCGACCCGCTGTATCTGATCGACCAGATCGGCGACCCGGACAGCACCGACAGCAGTTGGATGAGCGAGCTGGCGCTGCGGGATGCACTCGCCGCCCTCTCCGACCGGGAAAAAAATATCCTCCGCCGGCGTTTCTGGCAGGGAAAAACGCAGGTGGAGGTCGCGCAGGAAATCGGGATCTCGCAGGCGCAGGTTTCACGGCTCGAGAAAGCTGCGATCGCCCGCATCAAGGAGCAGCTCTGACAAATTATGCCGCATGCACAAAATAAGGCCGGTTCGTTTGTGCATGGTGCTGAAAATTCAAAAATGCTGTGACAAAATGCCGCAAAAGCTCGACTATATAAGTGAAAGGGAAAGCGACTGATCCGCTTCAGTCCGATCCCCTGAACCTATTTCGGAATCTCTGCGTTCGCCGGTCTGGGCGCGGCCTGTGCTGTCAGGTATGTGCTGCGCCCTGCGGGTAAACCGACGAGCAGCAGCGGATCCCGGAAGGGCTTGTTCAGGCCACACATCCTCTATGCATTCTTTATATTTTTTCCTGCCCTCCGCCTTTGTGCAGAGGGCTTTTTTTCGGCCTGTGCAGCATTCCCGCACGAAGCCGCAGGCGCTCCCGCAGCGAAACAGCACCGTGCAGACGCCTGTGCAGCTCCGGCACACGGCGTCCCGTGCCGGTCACACCGCCGCACATGCCGCATGGCACTGCCGCCAGCCCGACTGCCGGGAGCCCCGCACGGTGCAGCAGGAGCCATGCAGCCGCATACCACAGCGCAGTCAGCAGCAGTCCGGCAGCGCCTCCGCAGAGCAGACCGTTCCGACGGTGCCGGCGGCCGGCCTCCATCCCCGCAAAAAAGCTCCCCGCAAGCAGCGGAACTGCCGCGATTCCCGCATATGCCCCGAACGGCAGATCGGCGGCCGTCAGCAAAACACCCGCGATCAGCATGCCGCAGACTGAGAACGGCACACCGCGCAGCACCACGCCCCGCAGCACACTCCGCATGACGCTCACCTCCCTCTGCTGCATTTTATGCGCCGCGGCGGCGGTACATGCCTGCATACATCATTCGTCAGGATTCGACATTTCATTCTGCGTGCTTCCGGCGCACTGTTTTTCCGTGATTGACAGGCTATCATTTTTTTGTTATAATATATTCCGGGTCAGAAATATAGAAAATGTATTACATAAGGAGACAAGAACATGATTCTCAAACAGCTACGTGTCATCATCGGAAACATCGGAGAACCGTTCGCAGTGGCAATGGCAAACGCTTTCTGCAAGGAAGGAGACTGGGCGGTTGTCCGCTGGCAGGACGAACCGACGCTGCTTCAGGCCGTCAGGGAGGAGCATCCGGATCTGCTGCTGCTCGATTCCGGCTCGCTGGATCTTGATTTTCGTTCATTCACGGAAAAGGTCCGCTGTATCGCAGCCGTGCAGATCATCACACTGCTGCACCGGCCGAATACCTTTCTGGAACAAAGTCTGCGTCAGCTCGGCATCCATTGCAGACAGTACCCGGAGGATCCGGGCGAACTGCGGAATGCACTTCGGATGCAGTTCGGCGGAGGATGCACCCCGACACCGCAGTTCACAGGCAGAAATCCGGAGCAGCGGGTGACTGCCTTTCTGCAAAGTGCAGGTATTTCGGCAAATCTGCTTGGCTTTCATTTCCTGCGCAGTGCGATCCGCTGCGCGATGAAGCTGCCGTATTGCAGCGGTTCCGTGACCCAGCGGATCTATCCCGCCGTTGCAGCAGAGATGAACAGCACACCGTCGAGGGTCGAGCGTTCGATCCGGCATGCACTCTCACAGATCAGTGATGAGTTTCTGCTCACGGGCATCCTCCCGTGCAGCGCGGCCGGAAAGCACCACATGACCAACGCGGAATT
>CAMNJD010000395.1 GCA_946540705.1 uncultured Ruminococcus sp.
GGCGGGTTTGGGCGAAGCCCAATATCAATCATCGCGCAGCGATACCTTTTTCGACAGACTGGAATACCCGGCGTTTGCCGGGTATTCGTTTTTTTCGTGACAAACCGGTTTCAGAACGGTGATAAGCCTTTCAACTTTTTTCATACAGTCTCCTTTCTCAGGCAATGATTGAGATTAACCGCCGTCGCCCCATTCCGGATTCACTTCGTGAATCAACTGTTCGAGGTTTTCCGCCTCCTTTATGTTCTGTCCGACATCGTCACAGAGTTTCATACACCGCTCTGCATGATGCTCTATTGTTTCATAAAGTGCATTCAACCGATTCAGCTTGTCCTCGTCAAAAGATTCCAGCAGCTCGCTCAGCTTCTCATCATCCTCCCGCAGAAAATCCATGACATTTTCATATCCGAATTCCTTTGCCATTTTCTTCGTCATCATCAGGAATGTGATAAATCCCGGAACAATATTTCCTCTCAACGAATCCAGACTGCTTTCAAGCAGTTCACAATACCGGTTTTGATTCTTTTCAGACTGATTCATAATGCATCCCCCTTTCACACATCGGCAGGTTCTGCTCACTTTTTGTTGAGGTCGGCATCCCAGTCATTCTTGACAATACCGGTGAGGGAGAAGTTAGAGACAGTTTCGCTCATTGCTCCGAACATCACTGCTGTTCCGATACCGGTCGCATGATAATTCGCTGCACGTTCGCGGGAAATACCGATTCGGGCTGCTTCCTCTGCTGCGTCGATATTGGCACCGAGAAACAGGAATTCCCAGCCCTTTTCCTTTGCAGATTCAATCATCTTCTTGACATCAGCATAGCTGTATTTCACGCTGGCATTCTCATGTCCGTCTGTCGTAATAATAAAGATCGTGTGTGCAGGAACATCCTCCGGTCTTGCATATTTGTGGATTGTTCTGATCTGGTTGATTGCAGCGCCGACGGCATCGAGCAGGGCGGTTCCGCCGCCGACCTGATAGTCTTTTCCCGTCATCGCCGGAACCTTGTCAAGCGGCAGCCGGTCGTGCAGCAGCTTGCAGCGGTTGTCAAACAGAACGGTCGTCACAAACACATCGCCGTTCTCTTTCTTCTGCTTTTCGATCATCGAATTGAAGCCACCGATCGTGTCGGCTTCCAATCCGTTCATAGAGCCGCTGCGGTCAAGAATAAAGACCATTTCCGTGAGATTGTTTTTCATAAAAATTCCTCCTTTTGGTTGTGGACAGGTTGTTTTCTGTGTCTTCATTATACCACAACAAAAGGAGGAATGGGTCAACCGGAAGTGGACGTTTTATTCTGAGCCCAGAATCGGCTGATCGTACATATACAGCGCCTCATTGATCTCGAACACATCATAGATGCGCTTGCTGATGAAATATTCGATGATAACATCGAATTTGCTGCTGTGCGAAAGTGAATAGCCCGCTGATTGCAGTAACGCATTTGTATCATCCAGATTCAGTTCGAGCGCCAGTGCAAACGCGATTACGGTCTCTTTTTTGGGACGGTAATGCGGATTGGAGCGGATTTTTGAGAATAGCTGCTTGGAGACATTCGCCCGCTTGTAGCATTCGGAATCCTTGATGCCCGCTTCGTCGATCTTGCGCAGCAGCATTTCCGTAAAACTCTCGTCAAGCTGTTTCAGCCGCTCATCGAGCAATTCGGCAGTGAAAAAGGACGGCCTTCTGCCCATTACGCCGACAGCAGTGCCATCAAGACGCCCCAAGCCTATCCTTTCTCTGAACGGAGTGCTTTGTTTTTTCGCGTTCTTGCAGTATGTGAGGTTCAGATACCGTTCGAGCTGTCTTGCACGCTCTATATGCGTATTGTAGCGGCTCCAATCAAATGTCAGCAGAAAAATATCAAGCTCACCGATATGCGGATCATTCAGCAAAGCCTGCACAGCGATTTCACGCGCAATATCTTTTGGAAAACCGTAAACGCCGGAGTCAATCAGGCTGATGCCGACCCTTTTGCATCGCATCGCGGCGGCTATTTTCAAGCTGCTGTGATAACACGCGGCAAGCTGCTCTGTTTCACCGTGTTTGCCGTCCTGCCATGTGGGCGCCGCAGTGACAATGAGATTTCGTGCCTTCGGATCGAACCGGTCCGCATCAGGAACAGCTTGCGCCTGCCCGATTCCAAACTGACCCAGTTTTCGCAGCAAATCCGGCATGGATGGACCTGCTGCACTGCAAACTGCGCCGAATACACTCCCGCCATAACGCAAAGATTCATCTGTTGAAAGAACAAGCACATCACACGGGAACTGCGTGATGTCTGTGTGAAGCAATGATAAAGGCATTTTAACACCTCCTGTTCTGGATTCATTTTATCACAGCCGGCGTCTTATGTCAAGAGACAGTTAAAACATGAATAACCCGGCAGAGCCGGGCTATTCATTCAGAGTCCCGGGATTACATTCTTATAGCGGAATGACCCGCAAGCCACCTGTGCTTGTGTATCGCATTCCCGCTTGATACAGCGGCATTTTGCCTGCGTCTCGAACATCCGGATACGGGAATTCCGCGGTGCAATGTATCTGCACGCCGGATCCCGCCAATATCTGCAAAATGCGCAGATCTTCGCACAGAAATAACAATGCACTTGAATAAAATACGGCAGGGAGAGGTTGGCTCTCCCTGCCGTGGAATGTATATAGTTACTATGAACAATCAGATTTACAACCATTGTATAAAAGCAGTTTTATCATTTTGAATATATCCTGCTTGTTCATAAAAATCAAGGGTAGATTTTTCTTTTGAACCAGTCAACAGCATCATCTTATAGCAATTCTCTCGCAGGGCTATTTCTCTTGCAAAATTCAGGCATGCTGTTGCATACCCCTTTTTTCTGTAATTCTGATCAGTAATCACATTTTCAATAAAAGCATATGGGCGCTGTCCTCGTGTTAGATTTGGTATGATAACACAAACGCAGGAAGACACTATCATGCCGTTTTCTTCAGCTACAATAATATGATGATTTTCATCATTCAGTATGCTGTTCCAGACACTCAGCACTCTGGCATTCTTTTCAGGAAACGGATTATCGTGTAATTGCATATATAACCGTAAAAGTCTATCAAAATCATTTTCTGCTATTTCCCGTATCATCATGCAACCTCCGTTAAAATCAGATTTTCATGAGCCAGCCGAATGCCTGCCCTTATCTGTAATTATACATCATCACCGCCAACAAGTCAACCGCCAACCAACAGAAAGAAAAGATTTTACATCAGAAATGAAACAACAACTATGAGCAAAATAGATTATTTCCGTCTTTCTACGCGGCATCAGGAAACAGCGAGACAGCAGGAGATCATGTGCGGTTATCAGGTTGACCGCATCTTCTCCGGGTAGCTGTCATGAGCAAATACAGACCGCCCTCAGCTCAGGGCAATGCTTGACTATGTGCGTGAGAGCGATCCCCTCTATGTAGAGAGCCTCGGCCGTCCGGGGTGCTCTGCAAAGGACTCGCTGAACATCAGCGTGAGTACATATATTTTGTCGAAGTGGTTAATAGTTGATGAAGCTGCCCGAATACCTTACGAACAATCAAAAAATGCGATAAACAGACGATTTTGCTATAAAAAAGCAGTGCCGCTCTCTACTGTCGGAGAATGGCACTGTTTTGATTTGAAAAACGGTTTTATTGGGATCATACCCTGACCAAGTACTCTATTCAATCTCTATGCCTGTTGAGCTTGATGCTCCATATGACCTTTCCGTTCTCCAGATACCTTGTTATCATATTGGAATATGCTTCCGGAAGTGATTCAGTATCAATGCTTCTTCCTTTGCTGTCAGGTATCTCAGCAATACGGTGTGCATCGGCTTGCTCTGCATTTAAGAGGGAAATATCATCACAGGATACAATGTAAAATCTGCCGAAATGGAAATGGCCGTATACAAAAATGTCTTCCTCTGTCGGACCGTAGATGATCGTTTCTTCTTTGTTCGTGCTTATCTTACCGATCCAGGGGAAACCGAGCTGTGTTTCTGTGTCTGCAAGCGCATCGCAGAGCTCCTGCACAGTTTTATTCATATTGGGTACAGCTCTGATCGGCGAAAAGGCTTGATTGAATGGATCATTGCCGCTGCCGATTGCCCAGAACACAATACTTTCGATCAGCATAAATACTCCGATTGCGATATTTGTGCCGGAAAAAGAGGAGATGATCGAATGCACAATGGCGGCGATTCCTCCAACCGCCAAAGGAACTGCTGCTGCCCGAAAAATCAAAGATATGATCCACTGAAAGCGCAGTGTGACTGCACGGCTTGCGGCAGCAGAATACGTTACGATCGCTTCGATCAGGAGCAATGTTGCGATACATATCCCACGTTCAATGCTCTGCGTTTTCCATATCGCAAATACACCGGAACAGTTCAGCACGATACCGGATGCTATCAGCAAAATGCCCGATAAGCGCTTCACTTTCTTCGCCTTGCATCTGTCTATGACAGTGCCCATACGGAAAAAGCCGATACAGAAGAGAAATGCCGAAATACCAAAAGTGATCCAGAAAAGAATACTCATCCTTTGCGGCAGCATGAATATCAGTCCGCAGGAAGCCAAAAGACACAAAAGGTCTATCGAAAGTTCTGTACGATCTCCCGATCGTTTCATCAATGCTTTGATTTTTTTTATAATCGAGCCCATACCTGATGCTCCTTTGTCGTAATCAGTAATATTCAATATTATATCACAATATGCAGAAAAGTGCAATGGGAGCAGTGAGAAAAAAGTCTCAGAATGAAAACATGGGAGCAAAAATGGAGCCGGGCACTGCCCGGTTATATCACATTATCCGGAAAAGTTCAATGGGTGCAGCCGGAAAAAATGAGCAGCCGAAAAAAACAAACAGCAGGACAACATGCGCGCAAAATGGGTAACAGTAAACAGAAAAAGGCTCGGATCGCGTTCTCCGAGCCAAGTATTCATATCAATATTGTTACAGACAAAAAATAGAGCGGAGGAACTGAGGCGCATGCATTGGCAGTCACACCCAATATATGCAGTATAATGAACAAAACTTGCTTCTCCTCTTAGTCCGGGGGTAAATATGATTTTTGTCATTTTCTCCGTATCCTTTGTCCTGCCGTGCATTTTAGCCGGTCGCGGGGTATGCGCCCGGCGGTCAGAGGCTCTGCATCCGGACTCCGCGAGCTTTTGTGAGGCGCTCAATGTGAATCACCGATATCCCGGGCATCAAATTCCCGCTTTACCGCTCTCCCTGTTCGCTGTGCTTGACAGAAATGCAGAAATATGATATGATATATTCGCCGGACAGCAAACAGAAATTATACGGAGGAATACACTATGAAAAAAACAGCAATCGCACTGTCGCTTCTTCTGAGTGCCTGTGCCCTGACAGCCTGCGGAGATTCATCGTCATCCGCAGCTCCCGCAGCGTCCTCGGCAGAATCCTCTGCATCAAGCGCAGAGGCCGGTTCCGAGGCGGATTCCGGAGAAAGCTCAGAGGCCTCCTCTGCGGCAGATTCTGAGGCAAGTTCTGAGGCAGCAGCCGACGCATTCGATCGCGGCAGCGTTACCGGACAGACCTACTCCAGCAGCTTCAGCGGACTGAGCATGACCGTACCGGAGACATGGGTCTTTTCAACGGAGGATGAGCTCCTTGAGATGATGAACATTGCCGGTGACGGCCAGACCGCAGAATCCGTAAAGAAGGCTCTCGTCGATCAGGTGACGATCTATGACGGCATGGCGAATAATCCTGCCAACGGCTCAAATGTTATCGTAATGTACGAGAATCTCGCAAAGGAAGTCCCGGATGTGAATGCTGTCACGATGAAGGATTATCTGGTATCATTCAAGCTCCAGCTCACATCCAACAGCGGTTCAAACTATACACTGATCGGCGATGAGACAGATATTTCACTCTGCGGCGAAACCTACCGCAAGCTGATCTACAAGATCGACGTAACAGCCTCCGGCGATACCTATTATCAGGCCTATTATCTCCGGAAGATCGGCAATTATATGAACTGCATCATTTCGACAGCCTCAAATGAGACTGAGCTCAACGAGATCGAGGGATTCTTCTCCTAAAGCTGACCCGCACCGTCATCACAGGCGGCGCGGGTCTTTGTTATTTCTGCGGGTATTTCCGGTAACCCGGATGCCGGCCGGCAGCACCGTACTGCGGCCGCATCCCGATCAGGCGGTCGATATCCGCACGGGGCAGATCGACTGCTCCGCCAAGCAGCTTTGCAACCAGCGAGATCTGCGCCTGATGCTCCAGCATTTCCATGCGGCAGTAGGCTGCGGTGAGGTCTGTGCCGAGCGCCAGTGCGCCGTGATTTGCAAGCAGCAGCACATCATGCTCAGCAAGATACGGCGCGATCGCATCGGGGACCTCCTCCGTTGAGGGCGTCCCGTAGGGCGTGACCGGCACGGCTCCGACAAAGATCACCTGCCCGATCAGGCAGTAATCATCGAGCGGCTGATGCGCACAGGCATAACCGGTCGCGCAGGGCGGGTGCGCATGCACGACCGCTCCGATATCATCGCGCTCCCGATAGCACCGGAGGTGCATCTTTACCTCAGAGGACGGCCGGAAGCCTGCCTCCGCTTCGATCACCCGGCCCTGTCCGTCGATCAGACCGATCATTTCCGCCGTGATATCGCCCTTGCTGACGCCGGTCTGCGTGGTCAGAAAACGGTCATCCCCGACCCGCACGCTGACATTTCCGTCATTCGCCGCCGCCCAGTTCTTCTGCCACATCTTACGGCAAACACTGACGATCTGCGCCTTCAGCGCCTCATACATCGCACACTTCCCCTTTTTCTTCGCGTATTTTCTCAGCTCCGATCTCGACCCATGCAGGACGGAATCCTGCATGCAGCGCGATTTGCTGTGAATGGTAATTGCTCAGCACAGTCCCGTAGAACGGGATATCTCCGCGCCCGAGGATCTCATTTTTGAGCATCGTGACCAGATAGCTGCCAAGCCCCCGCGAGCGGTATGCCGGCAGAACATCAATCCCGATCTGCTGCCAGTGCGGTGCATCCTCCGAGCAGCCGGTCATACCTGCGATCTCACCCGCTTCATCATAGGCACAGATCACGATCCGGTCAGGACGTCCCGCGAGATATTCCGGACAGATCGCATTCGGAAAGCGCGGATCCCCGTAAAACGGCATGATCTCCGCATCATAAAACCGGCGGACAGGCCAGTTTCCCTCCGGCGTCTGATCTGATGCAGGCAGGAACATGTGATGCGTCTGGGTCAGCGTATAGCCGTGCCGGTTCAGCTCCTGTTCGATCCGCACAAAATTCGGCACCGACATCAGCCAGTGTCCCTGCGCATCGGGGGCTTTCATCAGCTCCCGCAGAAACGGGTGCATAGATTCATCTGCCGTGATGACCGTGTTGCTGCCCGCAGTAACCATGTGAAAGAAATACGGCTCCAGCGAATAGATACGCCGCCCCTCACGCAGAACCGAAACCGTGAGGACATTTTCCTGTCTGCGGAAATCCTCCGGCGCACAGTTATATTCCAGCGCGAGAAGCTCCGTCACTTTCTGAAAATACGATTGAAACATTCCACACTCCTTCTTTCAGAACAGCGTGAGCTGTTCCCCCTGCGACGGTTCTTCAAATTCCGACAGCCAGCGGAAGATCCCGTCATTGTTATGCATGATTCCGTGTGCCGCACACGTCTGATGAAACAGCGCGGAAAGCGGCGCATCGTTCGGACTCGGGAGCATATAGGCATTGCCGAAGCTGCGGATATACCGTTCCTTCAGGCCGGGAAAATGCCGGTCGAGCTGCGCATAGTAGTATTCGCGGTTTCCCTCGCGCAGCGTCATTCCCATGCCAAAGCAGACGATGCCGCGCACCTTCGCCTCAATGCACATATCCAGAATTGCACGGATATTTTCTTCCGTGTCATTGAGAAACGGCAGGATCGGACAAAGCCAGACAACAGTCGGGATGCCCGCATCGCGCAGGATCTTCAGCACCTCAAACCGGCGCGCCGTCGTACAGACATGCGGCTCAACGATGCGGCAAAGTGCCTCGTCCGCAGTTGTCAGCGTCATCTGCACGACACATTTCGTCTGTGCATGGATCTGCTGCATCAGCGGAAGATCGCGCAGGATGAGGTCAGACTTGGTGATGACAGTCCAGCCGAATCCGTACCGAAGCACCAGCTCCAAAGCCTGCCGCACATACTTCAGCTTCGCCTCCTGCGGCATATACGGGTCAGACATGGATCCGGTCGCGATCATACAGCGGCGGCGCCTGCGGCGAAGTGCAGCCTCAAGCAGCGTCAGCGCATTCTCCTTGACCTCAATATCCTCAAAGGCATGCTGCATCCGGTAGCATTTGCTGCGGGAATCGCAGTAGATGCAGCCGTGCGTACAGCCGCGGTACAGGTTCATGCCGTTCTGCGCGGATAGAATTCCGCTGACTGTTTTGAAATGCAGCGCAGCCGCCTCCAATCTCCGGAATAGAATACAGTCATTATAGCAGGAAACCGGCAGAATGTCAAGCCCGGCGGTCAGGAAGCGGCGAAACGGAGATTTTTGCCCTGATATCAGTTATGCCCATTGAGCGAAGGCACTTCCCTGCTCCGGTACTGCCCGGGCAGCATACAGCCCGCCGTGTGCGCATATGCTCCACAGAGGGGGAATGCACATGCAAACTGTCACACAGCTTCTCTGGGGGAGCATCCTGCCCGCTTTGCTGATCGTCACGGCGATCGTCTGTGCGGTGCGGCTGCGCGGGCGGCCTGTGCGCGGACTGAGCGGCGTCCTGCGCGGTACCTTCGGCAGTCTCCTGCACGGCGCAGACCGCAGTCAGCGGGAGATCTTTGCGGGCGCACTCGCCGCAACAATGGGCACCGGCAACCTCGCGGGAACCGCACTTGCACTGCTGGCCGGCGGCCCCGGCGCGATCTTCTGGATGTGGATTTCTGCACTGCTCGGCATGGTGCTGGTCTGCGCAGAAAACCTGCTGAGCGCGAAATTCCGTACCCGCTCATCCGCCGGCGGCGCACTCGCTTATCTGCAAAATGGTCTGCAAAGCCGTGTGCCGGTTCGCGTGTTTGCATTTTGCTGCATCGGCGCTGCGCTCGGCATGGGAAATCTCGCACAGAGCAGCACAATCGCACAAAGCGCTGCCGCATTCGGCGTTCCGGCACCCGTCACCGGAACTGTGACGGCGCTCCTGCTGGGGCTGCTGCTGATCGGCGGTGTGTCCGGCATCCGCAGCTTTGCCCTGAAGCTCATGCCGCTGCTCTGCGGGATGTATCTCCTTGGCTGCACGGTTCTTCTCTGCATGCATGCGGCCGCTCTCCCGCACGCGCTCTCGGTCATCTGCCGTGAGGCGTTCGGATTCCGCGCAGCGGGCGGCGGGTTCACAGCGTCCCTGCTGCTGCGCTGCATGGCAGAGGGATTAAAACGCGGCATTTTCTCAAATGAGGCCGGCCTCGGGAGCTCCGGAATCCTGCACATGGATGCCGGAGACAAACCGCAGTGGAAATGGGCGGCAGCAGAGGTCTTTGCCGACACGGTCATCTGCTGCACTGCAACCGCGCTTGTCATACTGACTGCGCCGGGCATCTCCCTGAACGGAACCGATGCCGCAGGACTGCTGCTCGGTGCGTTTTCTGCCGGCCTCGGACGCGCTGCGGGACTGTTTCTGGCGGTCAACATGATCCTGCTGGCATTTGCAACGATGATCGGCTGGTATCCCTGCGGACTGGCCGCGTTCCGGTATCTCTCCGGCGGCCGGAGCACCGCAGGATTCACGGCGCTCAGTCTGCTGGCGGCTTTTTCCGGCGCACTCGGCAGTCCGGAGTGGCTCTGGTGCATTTGTGATCTGTGCAATGCCTGCATGGCACTCCCGAACCTGTACGGCATGCTCCGTCTGCGGCACAGCATTCGTCCGGAAGACCTCTGATGCACCAAATTTCACCCCGTCACATATGATGAACAAACGGATACCGAAGGGGTGATGAATTGGATACCACACGAACACTCGCCGCACTTCAGCCCGGGGAAAGCGGTGAGATCACGGATATCTGCGCGGATGATCCGGAACGTCAGCGGCTGGCACAGCTCGGCATCGTGCCGGGGACAAAGGTGACCTGCAAGCTCGTCGGCAGCGGCGGTTCACCGGTCGCTTTCACGGTGCGCGGCGTGACGCTTGCACTGCGCGCGGAGCAATGTGCCCGCATCAGGCTCCGGTCAGCCGCATCCGCAGGCCGTACCTATCTGCTGGCGGGCAATCCGAATGTCGGAAAAAGCACAGTTTTCAACGCGCTCACCGGCCTGAAGCAGCACACCGGCAACTGGTGCGGCAAGACTGTCGCCGGCGCAGAAGGGCATTTTGTCCACAACGGGATCTCCGTCCGGCTGATCGACACGCCGGGCACCTATGCGCTCGAATCGGCCACGGCTGAGGAAGCTGCTGCCGGTGAAATGATCCGGCAAACACCGCATGACTGTATCCTCTGCATCTGTGATGCAACGAGCCCGGAGCGCAGTCTGCGGCTGGCACTGGAGCTGCGCGCGCTGGACAGCCGTCTGATTGTTGTGATGAATCTGATGGATGAGGCGGAGAAAAAGGGCATCCACATCGACTGCGCACAGCTCTCGGAGGCTCTCGGTGTGCCGGTCATCGGTATCACAGCACGGAGGAAGCAAACGCTGCGCCCTGTTCTGGATGCCGCAGAAAAGCAGGCAAATACGAAGAATTCCAATGCAGAGCACTCCCCTGCTGCACCGTGTGAGCTGCTGAAAGAAGCCGCTGCGCTCTGCCGCGATGCGGTCACGATGCCGCCGCATCCGCACCGCAGGACAGAGGCCGCCGACCGTCTGCTGACCGGAAAATGGCTGCGCTGGCCGCTCACCGGCGCACTGCTGCTCATGATCTTCTGGCTGACGCTGATCGGCGCGAATTACCCGTCTGAGCTGCTTTCCCGCACATTTTCAGCGCTTTGTGCATGGCTCCTGCGGCATACGGCTGCATGGCCGCACTGGCTCTCGGGCGCACTGATCGACGGCGCGCTCCGCGGCACCGGCTGGGTCGTTTCGGTCATGCTCCCGCCAATGGCGATCTTCTTCCCGCTGTTCACACTGCTGGAGGACACCGGACTGCTTCCGCGGCTCGCATTCAACATGGACGGCTGCTGTGCCCGGTGCAGAGCATGCGGAAAACAAGCGCTGACGATGACAATGGGCTTTGGCTGCAACGCGGTCGGCGTGACGGAATGCCGCATCATCGAGAGCCGCCGTGAGCGCCTGATCGCGATTCTGACGAATGCGCTTGTCCCCTGCAACGGCCGATTTCCGGCGCTGCTGGCGATCGTAACTGTATTCTTTGCGGGCAGCGGGACGGGCGGTTCCGTGCGTGCGGCCGGAATGATGACCGGGCTGATTTTGCTGAGCGTCGCCGTCACATTCGCAGCATCGGCATTTCTCGGCAGAAGCATTCTGCGCGGAGAGCGCAGTTCCTTTGTACTGGAGCTGCCGCCGTACCGCATGCCGCAGCTCCGGCAGGTTCTGGTGAGATCGGTGCTTGACCGCACGGTTTTTGTGCTCGGCCGTGCCGTCATGACTGCCGCGCCGGTCAGCCTGCTGATCTGGCTCTGCGCAAATCTCACCGTCAGCGGGCAAAGCGTCATCGCGCATCTGTCTGCCGCGCTCGCGCCGGTCGGCGGGCTGCTCGGACTGGACGGTGTGATCGTGCTGGCATTTATCCTGGGACTGCCGGCGAATGAGATCGTGCTGCCGGTCACGGTCACAGCCTATCTCGGCACAACCGCGCTGACGGATTACGGTTCGCTTGAAGCGCTGCATGCACTGCTCATCACGCACGGCTGGACGCACCTCACCGCCGCATGCTTCCTGCTGTTCACACTGTTCCATGCGCCCTGCGCGACCACTCTGCTGACGATCTACCGCGAAACACGCAGCAAACGCTGGACGTTTTGCGCAATTCTGCTGCCGGTCTGCGTCGGCACGGCGCTGTGCATGCTGCTGGCGGGCGCTGTCCGGTTATTCACATAAAAAAGCATCGCATACCGCGTATGAAGCGATATGCGATGCCTTTTTCTTACTGCTTCACGCAGGAAATCACGAAACCGTTGATGTTATCGCCGGAAACGACAGGCTGTGCGCCGACCGGGAATTTGATCTCCGTCGTTGCATCAAGCTGAGAAGCCGGTGCGTAATACATCTCGTAGTTCACGCCGCCGACCGTCACGGTCAGGTGCTCCTTCTCCCATGTTCTGCCGGAGAGCTTGGTCAGATACTCCTCGAGGGAGAGCTTGTTTTCCTTGATGTAGGCAGCATGCGGAACGCCGACATAGCGGAAGTGCCATGTATTGCCCTCCATGCCGGTGGATTCGGTCTTGTCATCGGGATACCGCACGATGAAGCCGTACTCGTGTGCATGATCTGCGAGCCATGCATAATTTCCGCTCGCCGAATAAGGCGTGTGCGTCTTGTTCGTTTCATCGAGGATCGCGAGGTCAAGGGACAGACCTGCGGTACGCTCCGGGATCGCGATGCCGTAAGGCACCTGTGCGGAGACTGCCGCAGCAGGCTGCTGTGTTGTCGAATAGATCATGACATTGCCCAGTCCGGTCGCTGCATAGAAATCGCTGAACCAGCGCACCAGATCCTGCGACATGCTGCTGTCGATCTGAAGCTCGGTGTTGACCATACGGACATGCTGAAGACCGATCGAGCCGATCGTGACCAAATTCGGCGTGGCGGTCTGCTGATGATCCGCGTTGATCAGGATCGCACTGCCGCGGTGCATTTCAGCATTGGCAACTGCGGTCGTTTCGCTCTCTCTGTTCTCAACATCCGCACCGGGATCGTTCGCATCGCTGGTGGACTCATACGGAGAGGTGAAAATCTCAGTTGAAAGCGTTGTTGTGGTGGTTTCGATCACAGCACTGGTGCTCGTGACCTCCGCGATGCCGGTCACATCCGGCGTCATGGATTCCACCTCGGAGGAAACGCCGCTCTGGATATTCAGGCGGTTCTTGTCCTCACTCCAGCTTCCCCAGAGTCTGCGGACAAAGTCGATCGCGAAAATGCCGAGAATCACAAAGGTCAGAATCAGTGCGATCTTGCCGTAGTCGATCTTGCCGCCGAACATTCCGCCTGCATCCTCATCGGAGTCGCCGTCATCGTAGGCATCATCGACATTCTCCCCGGATTCTTCTTCGTCCTCATCATAGAAATCATCGTCCAGGTCGCGGACAGCGGTTCTGCGGCGGAAGGGCTTGCGCAGGGAAATGCCCGAAAGGCCTCTGCGGCTGTTTTCTGCCTCATCCGTATCGTCATAACCGTCGTCGTATTCATCCTGATAATCGGGCTCGTCGTAGGACTCCTCCTCGTCATAGGAAGCATCGCCGCCGAAGATATCGGGCTCGTCATAGACCGGCTCCTGATAGCCTGCGGCCTCTGCCTTCTTCACATCCTCACTGTTCCAGACCTGTGTCCGCTGCTTTCTGCGGCTCAGCTCCTTGCGGTCAGCCGCCGCGGGCACGTAGTCTCTGGTATCATCCTCGGACTCCTCTGCTGCCGCTTCGGGCTCATCCGCGTCAAACGGATCGTCATAAACGTCATCAGACGGTTTCTCCGCGGGTTCATCCTCTGCGGATTCCTCAGTGAAGTCATCCCCGTCATCGGCAAATGCATCATCATCATCCGCAAAGAGATCGTCCTCTGCATCATCCTCCGGCAGCGCCTCCTCAGCATCGCGTCCGTCCCCGTCGTCATAATCATCCTGTACAGCGCGGACTTTTTCAGGCTTGCGGCGCTTGACGGCCGGTGCGTCGTCCTCACTGTCCTCGTCGTCTGCATCGTCATCCTCATCGAAGTCCGGCATATCGGGCTCCGCATTCAGGCTGGCAAACAGCTTTTTGAAAGGCGCAGCGATCTTGGAAAAAATTGAGGTCTTCTTCGGTTCCTCTGCGGATTCATCCGCATCGTCAAATTCTTCCTCAGAATACTCCTCCTCGGCGTAATCCTCCTCAGAATACTCGTCCTCCGGGTACTCCTCCTCATCGAATTCATCCTCGGAATCATCATCCTCAGAATACTCGTCCTCGGAGTAATCGTCCTCGGAGTAATCGTCCTCGGGATACGCTTCCCCGTCGGCGAATTCTTCATCATCCGTGAAGTCATCCCCGTCAGAGATTTCCTCCTCAGCGGACGCATCCTCCTCGTCAAGGATCTCGCTGTATTCCTCCTGTGCATCCTCCTCACCGTCGAGGAAATCTGCATCGGTATCGTATTCCTCATCTGCTGCGTCATCCGCATCTTCGGCGATCGCGGCATCGTCCTCCGCAGCCTCCGCAGTCTCGCCGGCCGGCGCAGCAGTCTCATCGTCCTCATCGAAATCATCAAAGATGAAGTCGAATTCATCCGCATCGTCCGGAACGGGCAGATTCTTTCTGCGGGTATCCTCTGCCTCCGGCGCGCTGCCGCGATTCTTTCTCGTGTTCTCCGGTTCACCGGAACCGGGGTGATTGCTATGCCTGTTTCTGCTCATTTTGTTTTCTGTATCCTCCGATTCTCGTGTTTCATTGGTGTTTGTCTCCGCTTTTCGGATTTCCGGATTCCGCTCAGTGCGGAGCGGCAATGCCTTCTGCTGCGGCACATCCTCCTGATCCTTCATTTCCAGGAGTCCGGAAACGCTGTCCGTCATGGCACGGCGGATCTGCTTCAGCACAGCCGGAGACGGATCGTGCGGGTCAGTCTCCGGAATGTCAAACGGTGCGCCGTAGCGGACGGAAATATGGCTGCGGAAATGCAGCTTGCCCTCGAATGAAATCGCGACAGGAACGACCGGCACACCGGTCTGTGCTGCGATCAGCGCCGCACCGGTCTTGAAATGCCCCAGCTTTCCGTCCTTCGAGCGGGTTCCCTCCGGAAAAATCAGCGCATTCTCGCCATTTTGCAGGCGGAAGGCGATCTCCTCCAGTGCTGTGACATCGCCTGCACCGCGGTCCACTGCGACACCGCCGAGCTTTCGGAGCAGCCATCCGACCGGTCCGGACGAAAAGAGCTCCTGCTTGGCGAGGAAGCAGAACTGCGTATCGCGATTCTGGATTCCGATCAAAATCGGGTCGGCATTGCTGCGGTGATTGCTGACAAAGAGATATCCGCCCTCATCGGGAAGATACTCCGTGCCCTCCGCGTCGATCTTGTACCAGAGCGGCATCACAACGCGCATCACGAGCATTGCAAACTTGTAAAAACCGTTCATAGACCGAGCTTCTCCCCGCAAACACGGAGCAGCATCTGCTCAGACTGCTCCAGATCGGCGTCTGAGGTATCGACCGGCACCGCATCATCGGCCTGCCTGAGCGGCGCGATCTCGCGGTTCATGTCCTGTTCATCTCTGCGGATGACATCAGCGAGCACAGATTCCATGGTCTGCGCGCCGGGCTGTTTTTCCTCGAGCTCGAGAAAGCGGCGGTATGCGCGCTTCTCGGCGGACGCCGTCAGATAGATCTTCACATCGGCATCGGGCAGTACGACCGTACCGATATCCCGCCCGTCCATGACAACGGAATGCGTCTGTGCCAGTGTGCGCTGCAAATCGAGCAGAAATGCGCGCACGGCCGGAACAGCCGACACTCTGGACGCGGCCATCGAGACTTCAGAAGTACGGATCAGGCCGCTGACATCCTCGCCGTTTGCGAACACATGCTGTTCACCGCCGATATGCTCCATTGTCACGGTCAGTCCGGACAGCGCGTCCGTGATCTCCTCATCTGTCTGCGCATTCTGCCGCAGCATATAAAGTGCGATCGTTCTGTAGAGCGCACCTGTATCAATATACATACATCCCAGCCGCTGCGCGAGCCTGCGTGCGAGGGTGCTTTTTCCCGCGCCGGAGGGCCCGTCGATCGCGATATTGTAGTGTTGCATGCGTTATGCCTCCGCTGTAATATCTGATATTCCTGTTATAGTATATCATATTTTCATCCATTTTTCAAGTGCTTTCCTGTTTTTTTTGCAATTCTTTTTCAGAATTCACGCCGGCCGAAAAAAACAGCAGCTCCGCACCGGTATCCGCATACGGCGCTGCCCGTATCTGCGCAAAATCGCCGCAGCCTCTCTGAGATGGGTTCAGAGAGGCTGCGGCGTCCGTTTCGGTCGCTGAAAATCCCGTTTCCGGCGCCGGAGAGATCAGACAAACCGAAATTCGGCCATATCTGCGATCTCCGCAAGCAGGGAATCAAGTGTCGGGAGCGGGCGGCGGATGTGAACATCATCAATCAGCATGCAGTTTTCAGTTTCCTCATACATCAGCACGCCGTTTTCATAGAATGTGTCGAAGTTTTCCTGCATCTTTCCGGTATTTGTGCTGCTCCAGACATAGGCATAGATATCATAGTAGACTCCGAGATATTCCGCATATTTTTCCGGATTTCCCTGTATAACCTGCTTCGCGATGCCGTTCCAGTATAATTCTGTCTGAGCATATCCCTCCGCAATTTGCAGCGGTGTGACCGGATTGCCGGTATATTCGGAGGCAGCGCAGGCGCACTGAACCAGACCCGGATCCTGCCAGTCGATATTTTCGACCGGATTTTCCCGCATCATATACTCATATTCGAGGTAGCCGTCGTGGTATTGTCCGCTGAACAGCATGCCTCCGTTCACATCGCCGAGCCTGAGCTGCTCCGCACTGAACGGGACCAGTGCCTTCCCCTGCTCCCCGCTGTTTCTGAGCTCATAGACAAGCAGGATGCAGTAATAATCTGCATAGGTGAATCTGCCGTCCATGTCTATGTCTCCGATCTCATAGTCAGAGGGTTCCCGGATCACGGTATGCGGCGGAGCGGTGCCGGTCGTTGTGACCGTCGTGGTAGTAAAGGTCGGTGCGGACTGTGTTTCCGACGTGTGTGCAGGTGCATCGGTCTGCTGTGTCCCGTTCTGCGGGACGGTCACAGCCGCGCCGCCGGGCGCTGCTCCGGTCTCCGCGGGCTTTTCGGTCACGGTCAGGGATGTTGTCTGCGTGACAGATGTCCCGGTCGTGACGGTCGTGGTCTCTGTCTGTTGTGTCATGGCCGTCGTGCCGGTCAGAGCGGCCGTCTGCTCCGTCACCTCGGACAGAAGCGAGCTGTTCTGCTCATTCGGCTGACTGCGCATCGTTTTCCGCTCCTTCGCAAAGCTGCCGATGCCGATCACAACAGCCGCACATGCAGCAATGCTGCCCAGCAGGATCACTGCCGGAAGCGGAGAATGCCCGAATGTCCGGTCGGATACAGCCCTTTCCGTGCCGATGCCGTCCAGCATCCGATCGACCTCTGCTTCATCCATATCGCCGAGCACATCCAGAAAATCAATCGGTTTCATAATAAGCCCTCCTTCATCAGAAATTCCTTCAGCTTTTGTCTTGTCCGCAGCAGCGTCATCTTCACCTTGCTCTTGGTGATCTGCCCCGCCTCCGCGATCTCGCTCACCGGGCGCATCATCCAGTAGCGCTGCAAAAAGACCGATTGTGTCTCCTGCGGAAGTGTATGCAGAAAGCGCATGATCCCGTCGCGGAGCGTCCGCCGGTCAAGCTCCTGCTCGACCGATTCATCGGAAATCAGAATCTCCGCGAGCTCGTCGATCGCGGACGGCATCTGACTGCCGCCTCTGCGCTGTGCATGATCTGCGCGGTAGCGATTGATCGCAAGTCTGCGCACGATCGTCACCAGATAGGCGCGCATGCTCTCGGGCTGCACCGGCGGAACCGTGTTCCAGACCCGCATCAGTGCGTCATTGAAGCACTCCTCCGCGTCCTCGCGGCTGCCGAGAATGTCAAATGCGATGCTGCGGCAGAGTTTCCCGTATTCCGCATCCAGTGTCTTCAATC
>CAMNJD010000396.1 GCA_946540705.1 uncultured Ruminococcus sp.
ATTCTGATTTAGCTTAGTAACAATAAGTACAATGCCCCTGAGCACTTTGAAGGGCTCAGGGGCAAAACTTCTATATGAGTATCACTCTTATGCCGTCCGGTTATTTTTGTGTTCCGCCTGATTTACAGGCTCTCTGCAATCTCGAGAATCAGCCGCTCAGACTTCTCCCAGCCAAGGCACGGGTCGGTGATCGACTTGCCGTAGCAGCCGCCGTCGATCTTCTGTGCGCCGTCCTCAATATAGCTCTCGATCATGAAGCCCTTGACCAGCTTCTTGATCTCGTTGTTGTACTTGCGCATGTTCAGCACTTCCTTCACGATCCGCGGCTGCTCCAGCGGGTTCTTGCCGGAGTTTGCGTGATTCGTGTCGATGATCGCGGCCGGATTTGCGAAGTCGCCCTCCGCATAGAGCGCTGCCAGATGCGCCAGATCCTCATAGTGGTAGTTCGGCATGGACTGCCCGTGCTTGTTCATGTAGCCGCGCATGATCGCGTGTGCAAGCGGGTTGCCGGTCGAATGTGCCTCCCAGCCGCGGTAGATGAAGGTATGGCCGTGCTGCGCGGCGGTGATCGCGTTCATCATGACGGAGAGATCACCCGAGGTCGGGTTCTTCATGCCGACGGGGCCTGCAATGCCGCTCGCGACCAGTCTGTGCTCCTGATTCTCGACTGAGCGTGCGCCGACAGCAACATAGGCCAGCAGATCATCCAGATACTTGTGATTCTCCGGGTAGAGCATTTCATCCGCGCAGGAGAAGCCTGTCTCCTTCAGGGCGCGCATATGCAGCTCACGGGTCGCGATGATGCCCTTGAACATATCGGGCTTGGCGTTCGGGTCGGGCTGATGCAGCAGACCCTTGTAGCCTGCACCGGTCGTGCGGGGCTTGTTCGTGTAGATGCGCGGGATAATGAAGATCTCATCCTTCACCTGCTCCTGCACGCCGCGCAGCCGGGTGATATAGTCAATGACGGCGTCGGGGTTATCCGCGGAGCACGGGCCGATAATGAGGATCAGGCGGTTGTCCTTGCCCTCAAAGATATTTTTGATCTCGATTGCCCGCTGCTCAACGATCTTCTCCATATCCGCTGTCACGGGGTACATCTCCTTGACCTCCATCGGAATGGCGAGTTTCCGTTCAAAGCTCATGTTCATCATAATGGGGTACGCTCCTTTTCTGAGTTGGTTTCAGTTTTCTTTCTGCATGGATCTTTTGTCGGTTTTATTATACTACCTTTTTGTTGATTTGTCAACCCTTTAACGCGCCAAAGTGGGAAATTTTTATTTTTGAACTATTTTGAACTATTTTTTGAACAAGCGCTGCTGCCTCCCTGCATCGCATGGAACGCCGCAGTTCATGATGCATATGCAATCAAAATGCAGCACCGCACAGAGCTGCAAGCCGGTGTGCCGCCATGCCGTCAGGCGGGCTTTGTGCGCGGTATTGCCCAAAAGATGTATACATCGCTTTCCCTCCCGCATATGCTGAAGCAGGACGGATTTCCGCACAATGGAAATCCCCGCGAGGAGTGAAGCAATTTGAAAAAACAGTACCGCCCCCGGTATGACCGGCAGAACAGCGCCGCCTTCGCACGCGCCCGCGCACTGGATGACCGCGCAGTCGCCCTGGGCAGCTACATCGCAGAGCACGGTGCTACCGTCCGCAGCACCGCCAAGGCCTTCGGCATCTCCAAATCGACCGTCCATAAGGACATCTCCGTCCGCCTCCCGCTGCTGCATGCAGGACTCTATGAACGTGTCCGGGAGATCACCGAAAAGAATAAACAGGAACGCCATATCCGCGGCGGCATGGCAACCAAACGAAAGTACGAAAAGCTGGGAGCCGAAAGGTGACCAAAACAGCCGGACTTTTTTGTGCAAATGGGCATATCGGAAAAAACAGGGCTCAGCCCCCTTGACAAATTCTGAAAAAGTGGTAAAATAAAAGTGGCAAATGCTGCTTATACGAAAAAATATGCCGGCTTGTGATCTGACCGGCATTTGTGAATGCGAGGAGGAATTTCAATATGAAGCGAATCGGTGTACTGACCAGCGGCGGCGATGCGCCGGGCATGAATGCAGCGATCCGTGCAGTCGTCCGTACCGCGCTCTACAAGGGCATGGAGGTCGTCGGCATCCGCAGAGGCTATAACGGCCTGCTCAACGGCGATGTGTTCAATATGAATGCGCGCTCCGTTTCTTCGATCATCCAGCGCGGCGGTACGCTGCTGTTTACCGCACGCTGTCTTGAGTTCAAGGAGGAGGCCGGCGTGCAGAAGGCCGTCCAGTCCTGCCATGACCTCGGTATCGAGGGCCTTGTCGTCATCGGCGGCGACGGCTCCTACCGCGGCGCAGGAGATCTCTCCCGCCACGGCATCCCCTGCATCGGCCTGCCGGGTACGATCGACAACGATATCTCCAGCACCGATTTCACCATCGGCTACGATACTGCCATGAATACCGTCATGGAGCTCGTCGATAAGCTGCGCGATACCAGCCACAGCCACGACCGCTGCTCCGTCGTCGAGGTCATGGGCAGAGGTGCCGGCTATATCGCCGTCAACACCGCTCTGGCATGCGGCGCCGTTGAGGTGCTCTGCCCCGAAAAGCCCTACGACCTCAATGCGATCATCGAGAAGATGCAGGCAAGCCGCAAGCTCGGCAAGCAGAACTTCATCATCGTCGTCGCAGAGGGCATCGGCCATTCTCAGGAGATCGCAAAGGAAATCGAGGAGAAGACCGGCATTGAATCCCGCGCAACGATCCTCGGTCATGTCCAGCGCGGCGGCTCGCCGACCGTGCGCGACAGAGTGCTCGCAAGCCGGATGGGCAATTACGCCGTGAACCTGCTCGAACAGGGCATCGGCAACCGTGTCGTCGGCGTCCGCGGCGATAAGCTCGTGGACTACGATATTCAGGAGGCACTTCAGATGAAGAAACCGTTTGATGATGACCTCTATGACCTCACTCAGATCATCAGCATCTGAGTACAGTTCAGACATCACTGTTATTTTCATGCCGCGCGGGGCTGACATCACACCCCGCGTCAGAGTAGAGGACCCTGCGTGAAGTGCTGTGCGGACGGGGAGTTGCCGCACGGACGAAAAATGCCTGCCGGAAGGATCCGGCAGAAGCGTTTGCGGTTCGGTCTTCGCATCCCGCTGAGGCATAAGGGAAACTGCATCACTCCTTTGTGCGTTCAGTCAGAGTACAAAGGAGTGTGTTTTTTATGAAGTATTTTCGTATTTTCCGTCAGTCTGCTGCTGAGCTGAAGGACATCCGCTGTCTGACCGTCACGGGTCTGCTCATCGCAATCTATGCCGCACTGGAATTCGTCACGATCCAGCCGTCTGAGACGCTGAAGATCAACTTCGGCTTCCTCGCAATCGCCGCAATCGGCGTGCTGTACGGTCCGGTCGTGGGCATGTTCGGCGCCGGCATCTGCGATCTCGTCGGCTTTATGGTCAAGCCGTCGGGCTCCTTCAATCCGGTCTTCACCGGCATCGCAATGGTGCAGGGTCTGATCTACGGCATGGTCGCATACCGCCGCCTCTCCGGCAGAACCGGCAGGGGCTACGATGTCGAGATGCTCGTGCGCTCGGCCACGGCGCGTGTGCTGGATGTCGCAATCGTCAATGTCTGCCTGAATACGCTCGCGATCTACTATATGTTCGGCTCGAAGAAAACGCTGACCGCGATGATCACGACCCGCATCACCAAAAATCTCATTGAGCTGCCCATTGACATCGGCCTGATGCTCGTGATGATCCCCGTGCTGCTGAAGGTCTATGAGGGGGTGTTCGGCAAGCGCCGATCCGTCGCCTGAGACTGCGGAAAGCCCATAAAAAGGAGTGTTAATCATGAAACTCGGATTTCTCGGTGCCGGAAACATGGGCACTGCGATGATGCGCGGCATTGCCGCCTCTGAGATCTGCAAAAACGGCGAGGTCAGCGCGATCCTCGCCTACGATACCGATGCGGACAAGCTCGCAAAGCTCAGCGATGCAGGTGTGATGCCCTGCGAGAGCGCACAGGCACTCTGCGATGCGTCCGATTATCTCGTGCTTGCGGTGAAGCCGCAGGTGCTCGGCGGCGTGCTCGAAGGCCTGAAGCTGCGCAGAGAGCAGGTCATCATCTCGATCTGCGCGGGCATCTCCGCAGAGTTTATCCGCTCCCGCACAATCCCCGATGCGAGAATCATTCTGGTCATGCCGAATACCCCGCTGATGCTCGGCCTCGGCGCGACCGCTCTGGCCAGATGCGACGGCATTACCGATGCCGAATTCACTCTGGCAAAGGCACTGTTCTCGACCTGCGGCATCGCCGAGGAGATCCCCGAAAACAAAATGCGCGAGATCATCGCGGTCAACAGCTCCTCTCCGGCGTTCCTGTATCTCTATGCCAAGGGCTTTCTGGATTACGCAAAGACCGCCGGCCTCGATGACGGCGCTGCACTGCGGCTCTTTGCGCAGGCGATGATCGGCTCTGCGAAAATGATGACCGATTCGGGCCGTTCGATCGACGAGCTGATCAAAATGGTGTCCTCTCCCGGCGGCACAACACTTGCCGGCCTTGATCAGCTCTATGCAGGCGGCCTGACCGATACGGTGCAGAAATGCTGCGAGAGCTGCACGAACCGCGCCTACGAGCTGGCAGGCGTAAAAAAGGACGCATAATCCCCCGCATTCCCCGCATAGACTGAAGCGGAGGGATGCATATGAAAGCAATGAATCAACTGTTGTTCCGGACACTTTCTGCGCGGACAGGCCGTCTGAGCGAGGCAATCCGCACGCCGCCCGACCCGGTGCGGCTGCTGATGCTGCTGAGCCTTGCGGGAACCGCAGGCGGTGTACTGCTCTGTGCGAGGCTGCCGCAGCTCGCGGACATGCCCTTTCTGATGCAGGGGCTCCGGGCATCAGCGGCGGAACGCACGCTCTGGGATGTGTTTACAGGCGTCCTGCGGCCGGTGCTGGCAATGCTCTGCGGCATTCTGCTCAGCGGCACGGCAGCCTTCGGGCAGCCGCTTTTGCTGACGCTGCTGCTGTTTCGCGGCATGTCGGCGGGACTGGCGCTTGCAGACTGCTTTGCGCAGTATCCGTTCCGGCAGGCTTTTTATGCGGCGGCGCTGTGTATTCTGCCGTTTGCATATCTGACTCAGGTCTTGCTGATCCACGCTGTGCGGGAGGCGTTTTCACTCTCCGGCACAGCGGCGCGGTATCTGCTGCGCGGACAGGCACAGGAGGAGATCGCCGGAAAGCTGCACGGATTTTTGTTCCGGATGCTGACGGCCGCACTGCTGATGCTGCTCGCGGCAGGCATGCACACGGTGCTGCTCTGGCTGATCAACGACCGTTTTCTGTGCGCGGGACTGTGACTTCACACAGTACCCGGTCAGCGCAAAGGAAGGATTCAGCCGGCTTCCCGGCGCAAAGATCAGAAGTACGTCCATATACCGGAATTGTTGGAAGGAGTGTTCTTCAGATGGGTCTCTTTGGAGGCTATCAGAATCCGGGGCCGGGCATCAACCCGAATGCCCCGAAAAAAAAGCCGTTTTTCCGCTACTGGGAATTGCTCTGGCAGAATCTCGGCAAGCTGCTGACGCTGAACCTCATCATTACCTGTTTTCACGCGCCGCTGCTGCTCTCACTGATCTTCTACATGGAGACACATAATAAATTCACCGTACCGATGGTGATTTTCCTGCTGATCGTGCAGGTGGTGCTCGTCGGCCCCACGATGTCGGGCAGTACCAGAGTGCTGCGGCTGATCGTGCTGGACAAGCCGTTCTTCTTCTCGGAGGAATTCAAAAAGGGCTTCAAAAACAATTTCGGTGCATCGCTGCTGTACTGGCTGCTCGATCTGCTGGTCATCCTCTCAGTCATTTCCGGCTACTGGGTCTATCCGCAGCTTGCACAGCAGGTGGGCAGGGGTGTGTATATCATGTTCGGGCTGTCGCTCTCGGTCGGCATCATCCTGCTGTTCATGAACTATTACCTCATCCCGCTTCAGGTCACGACAACGCTGAAAAAGTCCAGCGTGATGAAAAATTCGTTTATGCTTTCGGTGCTGTCCGTCAAGCAGTGTGTGCTGACGACGGCCTGTGTGGTCGGCATGCTCGGCCTCACGGCACTGCTGATCTGGATCAACGGCGCGTTTATGTTCATCGCTGCATTTTTCCCTGCGGCGTTCATCGGCTTTACGGTGATGTTCATTCACTACCCCGTCATCCAGAAATTTGTCATCAACCCGTACTATGAACAGACGGGTGAGGCAAATCCGGAATCGGATGAGGAGCCCGACGAGGAGGAGCGCGTCTTTACCGACCGCGGCGGCTCGGAGGAGCCCGCACCGAAGGAATCCGGCAAAAAGGGCAAGGTCATTTCATAAGAAACAGGATCGCTCCGCGATAAGGAAGGACAGTGCGCAGCCTTCCGGATCGCGGAGCATTCTTTTCTCTGCCAATGAAAAAGGAAAGGAAACAGCCATGCGGACGAAGATGAAAACTTACCGGCGGATCATTCTGACCCTGACCGGCCTGAGCCTGCTGCTGAACCTGATCGCGTTCAGCAAGGGCTTCTGCGACTGGTACACCGATCATATCTACCCGTTCATTGCGGACGGCCTGGGCAGGCTGACCGGCGCGCTGCCCTTCTGCCTGACGGATTATCTCATCATCGGCGCGCTGCTGGGCGGCCTGCTGCTGTCCGTGCTGCTGATCCTGCTGATCTTCCTGCGCAGGAAGCCGAAATACCGGCGATTCACCGCGATATGCTTCCGGACGGCGCTGATGATCCTTGTCTGCGTGCTGACGCTGGAAACCTTCAACTGGCTGATTCCGCTGCGGGGAAGCGTGCTGGGGCAGAATGCAGTCTCGAAGCAGGAATACACGATCGGGGACATGCGCACGGCACTGAACTTGATCACAGAAGAACTGAACAGCGCCGTATACGCAGTCGGGCGCGGTGAGAACGGCCGTCTGCTCTATCCCTCGCATGCGGATACAGAGCAGCGCGTCTTTCAGGCGATGCAGGATTTCAGTGCGGAATACCCCCGGCTGGCGGGGTATTATCCGCCGGTCAAGGCATGTGTGTATTCGGATGTACTGGAATGGATGGGCATTGGCGGCTATACGAACCCGCTGACTATGGAGCTGACGAAGAACAAATACCTCACGCGGCTGTATGAGCCTGTGCTGATTGCGCATGAATCCGCGCATCATCAGGGCTATTACAAGGAGAGCGAGGCAAATTTTCTGAGCTATATGGCGCTGCGGGCGAGCGATGACGCCTTTCTGCGTTATGCGGCACTGATCGAGCTGTATTTCACGGTTGCCGAGCCGTTTTATGAGGCGGTGGAGGCGGAATGCGAGGCGAGGGAGCTTACCGCGGCGGATTATCTTGCGGAGCTGGAACTGATCATGCCGGATCAGAGGATGTGGGAGGATCTGAACAACAGCTATCAGGAGAAAGAGGAGGTATATCAGGCGGATTCGCACCCGCTGGAGAGCCTGACGGAGACTGCGGAACAGATTGCGGAGGTAGGCTGGAGCACGCAGGCGGCGGTGCTTCAGGAGTACAATTACGAGGGAGATTTTGTTCTTGTCATGGAATATTTATCCGGCGAAATGAACGACGGGACAAAGGATGCCGCGTGAATGCTTTTGATTGCATATTCTGATTTGACGTATGCGGGGATGAATACACCCAGCGGGCATTTTTCCCCTCGAGCTCCCTCATTCCTTATTCTCTCCTCTCTGGCTCCGCATTCCAAAAGCTCTGCGGTATAGAGCGGGGAGAGATAAGGAAGGA
>CAMNJD010000397.1 GCA_946540705.1 uncultured Ruminococcus sp.
CGAGCCGATCGCACGGGCATTCTGTGAGAGCTGTGCAAAGCTGAGCTGCATGCTGTCATCCGCGAATGCGATTTTGTCCGGTACCCGGGGCAGGGTTTGTTCGAGATATTCCAGTACATTTGTCTGCATTGTATGCAACCTTCTTTTATCTTATTTCCGCAGCTTGACCTGATAGCCGCAGGCGGTGATTGCGCAGTCCGCAAGCACCTCCATCGCATCCAGGAAGCCGTGGCCGATCACATGCCGGTAATTGATGACCGAAAGCTCGGTACAGCCGAGGATGACGCACTCTGCGCCCTGTGCGCGCATGGAATGCGCAACGGAATGGAACCGCTCCATATCCGCATCACGCCCGGATTTCACATCCTCATAGATGAGGCTCATGACCTCCTGCTGATTGACCCTGTCGGGGATCACGGGACGGATGCCGTGCGCAGTCAGCGCCTTCTGGAAGGTGCCGACCTGAAGCGTGCCGTCTGTCGCCATGATGCCGACGGCCTTGCAGCCGCGTGCCTTCAGCACCTTTGCACTCTCCTCGATCGGGTTGATAAGCTCTGCCTGAAAAGCGTCCTTCAACTGTCCGTAGAAGCCGTAGGCGGTCATGCACGGGATGACCAGCACCTCACAGCCCATCTGTTCGAGCTGTCTGCCGGAATCCACCATGACCGGATACGGATTGTCCTGCGATTTTCCGAGCAGAAACGCAGTTCTGTCCGGTGTCTGCGGGCGGCTGTAGAGCAGAGCCTCCAGATGCTCCTGATCGCGTGCAGCGTCGGTCGCCGCAGTGAGGATCTGGAGAAACAGTGCCGATGCCATCGGCCCGAGTCCGCCGATGATGCCCAGTTTCTTTTTCATAGCTGTCTCCCGCGCAGGTCATTCCGGTGTTGCCGGATAGAGGCTTCTGTCACGCTCGAAGCAGCCGTTGTTCTTTGCGGAGAATGCATCCATCTGCTTATCTGTCCAGAGGAAGAAGTCAGAGCGGTTGAAGCGCGGCGTGGTGTCGAAGTGATACCATGCGCCGTCCACCTTGACGAGGTTCCAGAAGTGTGCATTGGTATGCTCGTCCGGCTTCGGCTTCTCGACCATCATGTTCTCGAAGCCCGCGCTGGTCAGCAGCAGGCGGGAGAGGCCGTAGTAGTTGCGGCAGTCGCCGTAACCCTGGAAGATCGCCTCCACAGCGGAATAGGCCCAGTCGTACTTGTGCTTGCTGTCGTGATAGACCATGTGTCCCTGCACATAATTATAGATCATTCTGAGGTATTCGCGATCAGTTCTGCCCTCGCGGTCGATCGTACTGATGATATAGTCGCCCATGCGGAGGACATCCTCCTCGGAGAGGCGCTCGACATCGTCGATGGAGCCCAGAACATGCAGCACCGCAGTCTCGGTCGCAGTATTGCCCGCCTCATCTGTTGAGGTATAGGTGATGGTGTAGTCGCCGGCCTTGCGGAGGCTGAAGCCGTCGGGCTCTGCCGCAGTGACCGCAGTCTCGCCGTCATGCGCATCGACCGCCTTGACCTCATGCATATAGCTGATCGGAATACCGACGATCGTTTTCATGTCGGTGACGCCGCTGATGACCGGCGGCTCGCCGTCGCCGCTGACGGTAAAGTCCGCATCGGCGGTGGTGCTGTTGCCGCAGGAATCGGTCACGATGAGCTGCACATGGAATGTGCCCTGGATCATCGTGGACGGCTCCTCGGAGAAATGGTATTCAACCGGACAGAGATCCTCGCAGGACTCCACAAAGTCGGCCGCAGTCAGCTTCTGGTTGACATAAAAGCTCAGGTTGTCATAGAGCTTGACGACCGGCGGGACGGTATCCTGTGCCACCAGCGTAAAGGGCAGCTCCGTGCCGTGAATCTTCGCGGTCATGTCATAGGTGCCGACCTTGGTGATGTCCTTCAGGCTGAGCGACATGACCGTATCCGCGTAGTCCTCGCCGAACAGTGACGGAATATCGGCTTCCGTTCCGAGCTCCCATGTGATGACCGGCTTACGGATCGTCAGCACCGCATTTTCGGTTCTGGTCGTGCCGTCATCAAGCTGCATCAGAATCGAAATATCCTGATTGCCCTGCTCGTTCTGCGGAACGACAAGGAACCGTGCAGCCTTGATATACTGCCGGGTATTGTCGTAGAGGAACGAATCGGCCGTCGGGAGCGGTTCGCCGCTCCAGATCGCGATCTCGCTCTTGGCGTAGTCGATGGTAGAGGTCTGCGCTGTGATCTGATTGCCGCCCTTGAGCACAAGCATGAGGAGCACGCCGCAGAGTGCGATCAGCAGCAGGCCTCCGATGAGCGCAAATATTGTACGCTTTGCGCCGCCTGAGGATGATTTCTGGTAATTTGACCGTTTCATAGCAAAAGCCTTCCCTTTCGAGATCAAAATGTCCGTTGGATTTGATACAGTCGTACATTTTATTATAACCCGTTTGGTGCGTTCTGTCAAGATTTTTTGGCCTTTTACGGTAAAAATCAGGGACTGAGAGGCGAATTCCGCAAAAAATAAGTGCATTTTGCCGGAAATCGGTCACAGCGCCGAAAATCGCGGCAAAATGCATTCGTGATTTTGCACAAAATGGATTCACAGTCCCGCTGAAAAGCATTTGCTTTCAAGCGGCGCAGCGATCGCCTCAATCCGAATAGGAAAAGAACTGACCCTGATATTCCAATCCGGCAGCCTGCCAGTTGATCTGCGGCACTGTGCCTTTATCGCTGTCAAAGAGGTAAGTATACGTGACAGGATTCTCCTGCCGGTAATACACATAGCAGGAATTTCCGAGCACGTCGGAGCGCTCTGTGCGCCAGACCGAATGCAGCCCGTCCGGGCTCCGGATCTCTGCGAACCGGTATGTCTCGCGGCTGCGGATGCGGTCTGCCGTACAGTAAGCGAAATACGCCGCACCGGCGGCAAACAGGATCGCCATAAATGCCGAAAAGCCGCCCTTCCTGCCGCTCTTTTTCGCGGATGCCCGCAGCGACAGAAACAGCGCCGCTGCCGAAAGCATCATCACCAGCAGAATAATCGGGAGCCAGAAATCCTGTGTCAGCTTCAGCACCGCATATTTTCTGCCGTATGCGCTGCTGACAATGATTCCCAGGATCGCGCCGCCGATGACCAGAAACGCGCCGGAAATCGCCTGAACCGCTTTCATAGTTTCACCTCACATGGATGCAGAGGGCGCGTTCTTTTTTTCGGTGCCGGCAGTCTGCTCTGCTGCAAAGCTGTCCGTCCGGAAGGGTGCCAGCGGCAGCCCGTTCATGCCAAAGACCGTGACCTCCGTGTAATTTGTCCACGCATACCGCGCATAGTGCGGCGCCCTGACCGCATCCGCCGTCAGCGTGATGACATTCTTTGCAAAGGCAGCCTGTGCCGGATAAAAAACGCCGTCCTCCCCTGCCAGCTCAAAGCCGGAGGGTTCCCCGGTGAGCCGCAGCCCGTCCGCAGCATTGCGCAGCAGAACCGTCACAGCACTGCCCGTGACATAGCTGCTGTCAAGCATCGGCGCACAGGCCTGAGCCGCACTGCTCAGCCCGTAGACCTCATACAGCGCCTGAAGGCAGAGCCGGTGTCCGACCTGCGATTTGTCCTTCGGGTGGATATTGTCCAGCTCACCGCAGTCCGGAATCACAGCCAGACCGGTATGACGCAGCTTGCGGTACACCCTGTCCTGCGCCTCGCGAATTCTGCACCAGTGCTTGTAATCGGGGTCATGCGCATAGCGGAACATCGGAAGCTGCACATTGAGGAACGGCAGCTCCGCATCGCCCCAGTCGCGCCGCCAGCAGGCGATCAGCGCCGTCAGCAGCGTTTCGTAGGCATCGGGGCGGTGGTCATCCGACTCGCCCTGATAGTAGAGGAATCCGCGCAGCGTATACGGGCAGACCCGCTGAAGCATTGTCTCATAGGCGCCGCATGGCCGGCACTCGTTCTTCGGACCCATCGGTCCGGGATAGCGCGATTTTCCGACGATCTGCTCTGCTTCGTCCCATGTGGTTTCCGGATGCTCGCGCATCAGCTCGGAATACGCCTGCCACCATTTATCCTGATAGGCAAGATACCCGTCATATTCCGCGATTGCTTCGGCATCGGTTTTGCCTGCCATTGCGGCATCGTAGTCGTCGATATACGGGCGCAGCGAGGCATCGTTTTCCAGCACATCGCGGGAGACCCAGACCGATGCGGAGGTGCCGCCCCAGTTGCAGCCGATCAGGCCGACCGTAACACCGAGCTTTTTTTGCAGCTCCAGCGCAAAATACAGCCCGACCGCCGACCATGCCCGCGCACTGTCGGGCGTAGCACAGCTCCATGCGGTATTCCGCTCGGTTTGCTCGAAGCTGCCGTCGATGATGCGCTGCTTCGGGGTGTAGTAGAACCGCACGCCGCATTCAGGCGTGAGGGAATTCAGCAGTGCCTCGCCGTTTTTCTCGTCCTTGATCTCGAATTCCATGTTGCTCTGACCGCCGCAGAGCCAGACCTCGCCGACTGCGATCTCACGGAACGTGATGACGACCGCACCGCTCCGCACGGTCATGGTCAGGTTTTCGGCTGCCGGCATCGGCGGGAGCGTCACGCGCCATTTGCCGTCACGGATCACAGCAGATGCGCTGTTTCCGCCGAGGGTGACGGTCACGCGCTGACCGTCCCTGCCGTCGCCCCAGACTGCGATCGGCTTTTCTCTTTGCAGCACCATACGGTCGCTGAAAATTGCTGCTGTTCTCATGTTTACCTCTTTTCCTCCTGCGGACACATCGGTTCAGTGATCTTGCATGTTATATTCGCCCATGCTGCCCAAGGATGCTATTATACACAAAAATAAAGAAATAAAGGAAAGCACAGCACAGACGGCTGCGTATTCCGCACATTTCAAAGCAAGCGTTTCTTTCTGCCGCCGCTTTGCGATTCTTCTGAGAATTCTCAGAACAACTGCCGCTGCGAACAACGCAATCCAAAGACAGGCGTAGATTTCATTCAGATCGGTATAATTCCACATCCGCAAACCCTCCTCCAGCAGCAGCGGCGATGCTGTCCGTCAGATTCCCATGCGCTTCAGCGTTCCGGTGATCGCCACGGCATAGAACCCGACAAAGATCACATCCGCCAGCAGCGTCAGCACCAGATTCACAACATCAGCCTTTCTGCGCTCCTCCCGCTTCTTCACACAGGCGATCGCCGCGACCGTCACGAGAATAAACGGGAACACAAGCCACAGATTCAGAAAAACGGTATGCCCGATCACGTAAAACAGAATCAGGAGCAGATTGATGAAGTGCAGTGCAAGTGCCAGCGCGCTTTCTTTCAGGTATTCTTTCATCTCACCGTCTCACGCCTCTGTCTGAAATCCGTTGAACCATGCGCGCTTCTCAAACTCGCGTTTCCAGACGCGCTTCTGCGCATCGAGCGGAACGCCGACCGGCAGCACGCAGATCAGATCGTATTCCTCCGGCACGCCGAGCATCTGCGCCATTTGTTTGCCCTGCTCGTCCGCGTCGGTGATATGTCCCTCGATCCAGCAGCTCGCATAGCCGAGCGAGGTGATCGTCAGCAGCATATTCTCGATTGCCGCGGCATAGTCCTGCACGGCAAAGCACCGCTCGACGCCGTTTCCGTCGGTGTAGGCGATGCGCCGCTTGGTCAGCACGCAGATCATTGCGGTCACGGTCGGGCAGGTCGCGGGCTTCATGACCGAAAGCAGCTTTTGCAGCAGCTCCGCGTCATCAACGCCGATCAGCGAAACGGTCTGCTTGTTGCAGCCCGACGGCGCCGCCAGACCTGCCTCCATGATCTCCCGCAGATGTGCCCGCGGGACAGGCTGCTGTGCATAGCTTCCGCGGTAGGAAAACCGCGCATTGATTGCTTCCCTGAGTTCCATATTATGCCTCCGCGTCTTCGGATTCTGCGGCTGCGGGCTCCTCTGCGAAGGCTTTCTCCGCCTCCGGCACATTCAGCCGCCCGAAATCCGCATTGAATTCACGGATCTTTCCGGCCAGCTTTGCGGTGAAATCGGACTGCTTTGTCCGCCAGACCCAGTTGCCGCCGAGGGTCGAGGGCGTATTGATCCGCGCAGAGGGCGGCGCATCGAGGAAATCCTGCATCTGTGCAACCGCGATCTTCGCAGTGCTGCTCCATGCCGCACGGAGCATCGCCCTGGGCAGCTTCTTCAGCTTTTTCACGCCGAGATACCGCATCGCATAGGCATTCGTTTCCTTGGAATTCTGCCTGATCCAGCCGCGCAGGGTCGGATTATCGTGCGTGCCGGTATAGCAGACGCAGTTCGATGTCTCGAAATTATGCGGCAGATAAGGATTATCCGCGCCGCTGTCGAATGCAAACTGCATGACCTTCATGCCGGGGAATCCGGTGCGTTTCAGCAGACGGATGACCGCCGGCGTGATATTGCCCAGATCCTCCGCGATGACGTTCATGTCACCGAACTTTGCCTTCGCCGCTTTCCAGAGTGCGTAATCCGGCCCCTTGCGCCATTTGCCGTGAACGGCATTCTCCGCGCCGTAGGGGATCGCATAATACCGCTCAAAGCCGCGGAAATGGTCGATGCGAACGACATCATAGAGCTTCAGTGTGAAGTCCAGCCGGTTCAGCCACCACGCATAGCCGTTCTTCGCCATTGCCTCCCAGTCCCAGAGCGGATTGCCCCAGAGCTGTCCGGTCACGGCAAAGGCATCAGGCGGGCAGCCCGCAACGGCGACCGGCTTCTTTTCGCTGTCAAGCCGGAACAGCTCAGGCTGTGCCCAGACCTCTGCGCTGTCATATGCCGCATAGATCGGAATATCGCCGATGATGCGGATGCCCTTTCCGTTTGCATATTTCTTCAGCGCATGCCACTGCGTGAAGAAGCAGAACTGCACAAAGCGGTAAAAATCCATTTCGTCGGCATAGAGCTTCTTCGCCTCGGCAACGGCTTTCCGCTCATGCCCTGCAAGATCGGGCTCCCACTCGCTCCACGGTCTGCCCTCATGGGCATCCTTCAGCGCCATAAACAGCGCATAGCTGTCGAGCCAGCCCTTCTGTGCCGAACAGAATTTCTTGTAATCGGTCGGCCTGCGGCGCGAAAAGCGCTGATAGGCACGCCGCAGGACAGGCAAAACCTGCCGGTACAGCAGTGCATAGTCGATCTCATCGCCCTGGGTATCCCACTGCATCCCCTCGATCGAATCGAGCCAGCCCCTTGCCGCAA
>CAMNJD010000398.1 GCA_946540705.1 uncultured Ruminococcus sp.
TCGTCAACGCCGTGATTCTTTGCGGCGGAGATCGGAACGACCGGCACACCGAGCCGCTGCTCCATGGCGTTGACGTCGATGCTGCCGCCGTTCGCGGTCAGCTCATCCATCATATTCACCGCGACCACAACCGGTATATTCATCTCAAGGAGCTGCATTGTGAGATACAGATTCCGTTCAATGTTTGTTGCATCGACAATATTGATGACCGCATGCGGCTTTTCATTCAGCACAAAATTCCGCGAAACGATCTCCTCGCTGCTGTAGGGCGACATGGAATAGATGCCGGGGAGGTCGGTGATGCGCGTGTTCGGTCTGCCCTTGATCGCGCCGTCCTTGCGGTCTACTGTCACGCCGGGAAAATTGCCGACATGCTGCTTGGCGCCGGTCAGCCGGTTGAAAAGCGTTGTCTTGCCGCTGTTCTGGTTGCCGACGAGCGCGAAGGTCAGGACAGTATCCTCCGGCAGCGGGGTGCCGCTCCCCTTGGGATGAAACCGGCCGCCCTCGCCGAGGCCGGGGTGTTCTGTGTTTTTGCGCATTGGCTTGCGGTCGGCAGCCAGCTCCTTCTTTGAAACAGGCTCCGCGCCGATCTGCTCTGCATCGGTCAGCCGGAGCGTCAGCTCATAGCCGTGCAGCCGCAGCTCGACCGGGTCGCCCATCGGCGCATACTTGACGACCTGCACCTCTGTCCCGGGGATGAGCCCCATGTCGAGAAAATGCTGACGCAGTGCGCCGCTGCCGCCGATCTGCGTGATCCGGCAGCTCTCGCCGACTTTGATATCCTTTAAGGTCATTCGATGTTCCTCCGTTGCGATTGATCGTTCAGTGACCCGCATGCCGTTAGACTGAGGTAACAGCAGGTGTAAGAAATTCGCAGCCCGTTTGGAGCCGCGCCAGGCATATTTCTGATCTTTACACTCTTTCCGGATAATTCTAATCCATTCGGACACCGTTACCCTATTATAATACATTCCCGAAAAGAATGCAAGTCCTTTTCGACATTTTCCGGGAAATTTTCTGCGGCCTATTTACAAATCACACGGTTCCGTGCTATAATGTATGCATTCACGATCCCCGATAGAAAAGGAGAACACCCATGCGTTCCATACTGATCACCAATGACGACGGCATTGCCGCAGACGGTCTGGTGCGGCTCGCGGCGGCTGCATCTGCGTTCGGCGAGGTCTGGGTCGTAGCACCCGAAAGCCAGCGCAGCGCTGCCTCCCACAGTATCTCACTCCACGACCATATCGACGTATTTCCGCATGATTTCCCCGTTCCGGGTGTGCATGCATTCGCATGCAGCGGCACCCCCGGCGACTGCGTGCGCGTCGGCAGCCTGAATGTCATGCCGCACCGTCCGGATGCCGTACTCTCCGGCATCAACTTCGGGTTCAATGTCGCTTCGGATATCCAGTATTCCGCAACGGCCGGTGCTGCTTTTGAGGCTGCATTTCAGGGGCTCCGTGCAATCGCGCTTTCCGAGCCTGCGACCGGACTGCATGCCGTAACCGATGCCTATTTGCAGGAAATTCTCGCACGCCTGCTTGATGAGGAGCCGATCCCCGGACAGATCCGCAATGTCAATTTTCCGGACTGTCCGCTCACAGCATGCAGGGGCATCCGTTGGCATACGGGCGTTTCCCGCGGCATGATCTACCGCGATCATTATAATGTGCTGAAGCAGCTTCCCGGCGGCGGGATGCGGCTGATGGTCGAGGGCGCAGAAACCCATGAGGCCGAGGACGGCACCGATTTCCGCGCAATTCTCGACGGCTTTGTCTCCGTCGGGACTGTCAACAACATCGGATATCCTGTGGTATAAAAAGCTCCCCTTGCCTGTGTCATGCAGACAAGGGGAGCTTTGCAGCTTTATACGGAATCAGCAGAAGCGGCCAAGATCAACAAATTCCGGTGTATCGACAATTCCCTCCGTACCTGTGAATGCTGCCTGAAGGGTATTGGTATCATAGTCGGCGATCAGCAGAAAGACGACGCCTTGACTGCGGATGTTCTCTGTGAAGGAATCGACCGGCTCGGAGGTCAGCAGTTCTTTGAAGCGGGAAACCGTCAGCTTTTCGCCGGTTCCGAACATTCGCTCATACTTTTTCCAGCGTGTAATATCGTGCGCCGAAACGGTCATGCCATCCGGATTGCCCTCTGCGGCATATGCATTGACCGCGCAGACACAGCCCGCTGCATTCCATGTCAGCCCATCGGCGAGCGGTGTATGTTCATCGCGCAGGATCGCTTTCCCTTCCGGTGCGACGCAGTTTTCTGCGACGAATGCGTCCTTTGCATCGGTCAGGAAGACATTGTGACTGTATGTGTACTGCGGTGTGTGCGCTGTCAGGTACTCACCGGCTTCTCTGGCAGTGCTGTATTGCTCCAGTGCTTCCCGCATCGCAAAAGAGTATGCGATTTTGTTCTCGCAGGTAAACTCGTCTGAAGTGCCGACATCGAGGTCTGCTGCCATTACACCGTTATCGTTGACACCGGTTACGACATCGAGTATGCCGAGCGTGGAGACAGAGATCAGCGAGCGGTCGCCGTTTTTGAAATGCAGTACACTGTGTGCGGTACACATTTTGTTGTCGCGTCCCAGATCCCATTCAAGAATTCTGGCGGAGATCCGCTTGCCGGAAGCGGTGCGGCTGCCGTCCGCGGTGATCGTGCTGCATGCGTAGTTCCGCAGAACATCGGGCACCAGATGCAGCAGATCTGCCTCATAGCGGGAGAGCTTTCCGTCCTGTGCGATCCCGGCAGTACCGCCGCTGAAGCCGCCCGCAAAGCCCTCGAGTTCCTCCCGGTATTCCTCCGGAAGCGCAGCCTTCAGCGCATCTATGCGTTCTGCGATCATTTTCGGCGTATCATTTTCATCGTAGGACTCGAAGGAGAGCCGGATCAGCTCGTTCAGATAGTCGTCCGCGAAGGCTTCATAGTCCGGCATCGCCTCCTGGATCGCTTCGGCATAGGCGGCGCCTGCGGCCTTGTGATCGCCCGTTGTCAGGTCGAGTGTTACATCGAAATAGCTCTTTTTTTTTCGGATCACGCACAGCCCGTCTGCGGAGGAATATTCCGCTTCGGTCGGCTCCGCAGTGGGGGCGATACCCTCATAGCGGCTGCCGCTCGCGAGTGCCGCGACCGGTTCGAGCGTGCTGCCGCTCTGTTCCGGCGCGGAGAAACCTTCATAGGTCGGCTCAGAGCAGCCGCAGGTCAGCAGGAAAACCGCAGCCGCAGCCGCGCAGATCATGTTTCGTTTCACGGGTTCATCCTCCTTACCAGCCCAGATCGTTCAGCCATGTCCGCAGCCTGCGTTCGCGGCTGTTCAGCTCTGACTCATCCTCCGGCTTTCCGAGCTGCAATTCGCCCTGAATGCCGCCGTCCACAAGATAGATCACGCGCTCACTCTGTGCCGCGACGCGCTCACTGTGCGTGACCATGAGGATACCCGTGCCTTCGCGGTTCGCATTTGACAGCTCGCGCATGACGTCGCCCGCTGCCTTGGAATTCAGCGCACCGGTCGGCTCATCGGCAAAGATGACCTTCGGGTCATTGATGAGCGCACGGCAAAGGCATGCGCGCTGGAGCTGTCCGCCGGAGACTTCATGGATGCTGTGATCGGCGATCTCAATGATGCCGAGCCTGCGCATCAGTGCCTCTGCACGTTCGTTGACTGCTCTGCGGTCGGTGCCCGCCTGATAGCCGGGCAGCACGATATTGTCGAGAATGCTGAGCTTTTTCATCATGTACATCTGCTGGAAGATGAAGCCCATCTCTGTGAGGCGCAGGCGGTTCAGCTCCTTGGGCTTCATCTCCGAGAGCATCCGGTCAGCGAACCTGACCTCGCCGGAGGTCGGACTGTCCATGCCGCTGACGGTATAGAGCAGCGTGGATTTTCCGCTGCCGCTGGGACCCATGATACTGACGAATTCTCCCTCGTTCATCGTAAAATTGACATTGCACAGGACATTGTTGCTGTTCGTGCGGATGATAAATGTTTTGCAGAGATCGGTCACAGACAAAACCTGATTCATTGCAGCAGCCTCCTTATTCTTCGTTCATCTGACGGATATCAACATGTTTGATGCTCTGCACCCGCAGCAGCGTAGGCAGCAGCACCGCACCGAGCATGACAGCCGGCATCATGACATACACAAACACCCGGAACGGCAGGAAATGGAATCCGGTCAGGCCGATCACTGACTCAAACAGCATCCCGGCAAGCGCCGATATCCCGGTGAAATAAATGATGATCGCAGCGATGACCGAAAGCACCGTCAGCAGCAGCATCCGCAGGAGCTGCCAGCTCCGCACCGAACGGTTTGTGAAGCCGAGGCTTTTGAGCAGCGCGATCTCCGGCGTATCTTCGGACAGGAAAATGTTGAGGTACAGCACCGTGATCAGCACACTCACAAACAGCACCGTGCCGGTCATAACGCGCATCAGAAGCGTCAGTACATTGTCATAATCCTCGAGGCTTTCTTCGGTGTATTCCTGTGCCGTTTTAATGTTTTCTCTGCCGTATTTATCGCAGATCTGCTGAAAAACAGCGTCCTTGTCATCGGAATCAATGACATAGCCGAGCCAGTTATAGCGGTGGCCGTCCGAATGGTCGTGCTGATATTCTGTTCCGGCAACCATATATGCCTCATCCTGCTCTGCGAAATCGAGGAAGCCGGTGATGACAAACTGATGATCGTATTCTTTCTGCACCAGTTGTCCGCTCTCCTCGTCGATGCCCCTGACCGCAATATCAACCGTGTCGCCGATCGAAATGCCCATTTGCTTTGCGGAGAACCAGCTCATTGCAGCCTCGTTCGCGAGCTTCGGCGCACGGCCGCCCTCGCGGTAGGTGAGCATCTCCGTGTCCGGCAGGTCATAGCAGAAGAATACGTCCATGACCGGCTCACCGCCGATCTTCCATGTCGCCATATCAGCATTGTACAGATCGACATGCGCCGGAATCCCGGCCTCCTTCAGCTCTGCATTGATCTGCTCAAAGAACGGGACGCCGTCATACGTTTCGCGGTCGTAGTATTCCTGCATCAGCGCGTCATTGAAATCCAGTATGAAATCCTGGTCTGTAATCATATAATAGCGCATGAAAGACGGATGGATGACCGAATGTCGGAGCGACGCGGTCATCAGGATGATCGACGCACCGAGCGTATAGGCGAGGATGAGGAAGATATAGCGCTTGAACCGGGTCATAATATCTGACACCGCGAGATAGAGCGGGACAGGCATTTTGCGGCGCTTGTGCAGATGCAGTGCAGTGTGTCTGCCGAAGCGCTCACCGCGGTTCTCTCCGTGGATCGCGTCAATGACGGAGATGCGCTTCATCCTGCGCATGACAAATACCGAGAACAGGATCATCACCAGGACGATGCCCGCGACAGCCGCGATCCCGAGTGCCGTCATGATCTCCGACGGCGGATTGATCCTGCCCGAGCCGAACATCAGCACGACCTTCCGGGATACCGGAAACCCGATTGCGGCGCCGATGACGCCGCCGACAACGGCAAAGGCGATGTATTTCGCTGCAAAAAGCCAGCGGAATTTCAGCGAGTCCACGCCGATCGCACGCATCATGCCGATTTCCTTTTCCTCATCCTTCAGTGCCGCGATCATTGTAAAGCGGATCGTCATCAGGATGAGCAGGATCATAAACAGGCTGATGAGCACCACAAACACCGAGACAATATTCGCGATGATCTCATTGTCGGAGCCGGTATGGCTCTGCTGATTGATGCTGCATCCTGTCAGAGTCTCATTGTAGATGCTGACGGCGATTGCTTCGATATACTGCCGGTCCATTGAATTCAGATTTACGGAAAACTGTCCGTACCGGAGCGGAAAATCCTCCGCGATGCGTTCAAAATCGGCATCGGAAACGATGTACCGCGCTTTCTGTCTGGATTTGAAGAAGACCGCGACCTCCAGCTCATACACATTGCCCAGATCGGTCGTGATACGGATTTTATCGCCGGGCATGACGCCGGTCAGCTCACGGAGTCCGACGCTCAGTG
>CAMNJD010000399.1 GCA_946540705.1 uncultured Ruminococcus sp.
CGGGCAACTTCATTTCTCGTATGCCGCACAGTATCGGCAACGGCGGTGTTGTCGGAGTAGAAATCGACAGCATCACGGCAGAGATCGCGTCCCGCCTGCACAATGACCGTGACAATGTAAAAATCATGAACTGCGGCTTTGAGCGTTCCGGACTGCCGGACGGCAGCTTTGACCTTGCAATCGGCAATGTGCCGTTTGGCGACTATAAGATGAATGATCCGGACTATGCGCAGGACTGGCTGATTCACGATGCATTCTTTAGAAAGGCACTCGACAAGGTTGCGCCGGGCGGTGTGGTTGCGTTCATTACATCGTCGGGTACAATGGACAAGAAAACATCAAAGGTGCGCGAGTATCTTGCATCGCAGGCAGAACTGGTCGGAGCGATCAGATTGCCGAATACGACATTTGCGGAAGCCGGAACAGGAGTGACTGCGGACATTATTTTCCTGAAAAAGCGGAAGACGCCGCTGCCGGTGCATGAAGCAAAGCCGGACTGGTGCTATACCGCAGAAACCGATGACGGTCTGCGGATCAACAGCTATTTCGTGCAGAATCCGAACATGATTCTTGGAACCATGCGGAAGACCGGTTATTTCGATCGTCTGACCTGTGACCCGAAACCCGAAACCACGCTGAAAGATCAGCTTCAGGAGGCAATCCAGAGCCTGAACGCCAAGATCACAATCACAAGACGCAATGCTGCTGCAAGGGCGCGGCAGGAGCAGATCGAGCCGTGGGGCAAGGATTATTCCTATCATGAGAAAGACGGCAAGGTATACTACCGGCAGGGCGAGCACATGGATCAGGTCAAAGGCAATACGGCAGAGCTGAACCGTGTAAAGCAGCTCATTGAAATCCGAACATTGACACGCACGCTGCTGGACAAACAGAAAACGAACATCAGTGACGAGGCACTCACACCGCTCCGCGACAAGTTAAACGAATTGTATGACACCTATGTCAAAGAGAATGGTGCACTGAGCTCGGCGGAAAACAAAAAGCGCTTCGGGCGTGATGCAGATTATCCGATTCTGCAATCACTTGAAAACTACAATGCGCAAACCCAAACATACGAAAAAGCGGACATTTTCTTCCGGCGCACAGTCAGCCCTGTACAGGAAATCAAGGCAGTTGAGACATTGGATGAGGCGTATCAGGTATCGCTTGACCGCAGAGGCAAGCCGGATATTCCGTATATGGCGGCGCTTTTGCAAAACACCGAACCGGACATGGAGCCGAAACAGCTCATGGAGAAGATTCAGCGCGATCTTCTGACCGCTGGATTGGTATTTCTCGATCCGGAAAAGGAAATCCCCGGACAGCCGTTTTCATCGGTGACTGACCGTTCGGAATATCTCTCCGGAAATGTCCGCAGAAAGCTCACATTTGCTGGGGAAAAGGCAAAAAACAATCTGCTGTATCTCTCGAATGTGGAGGCGTTGCAGGGCGTGATTCCGGAAACCATTCACGCGGAGGAGATCACGGTTCGCATGGGCTGCTCGTGGATTGACGCGCAGGATTACACGAAATTCCTGCATACGCTGTCCGGGCGCGATTCGTGGGACATTCGCTGTGAGGTGACCTACATCCCGCAGACCGGCGAGTATGACATTCTGAAAGCAGGCAGCCGGAAAGACCTCAATGTGAATGAGGGTACGACATTCGGCACGGATTCCCTGACAATGTATGAAATCGCCCTGAAACTGCTGAACCAGACGCGCATTGTGGTCAACAAAACTGTGCCGTCACCGAAAGATCCGAGTAAAACGATCACGCGCGTTGATCCTGAAAAAACACGGCTGGCGCAAGAGAAAGCAAAGCAGATCGAGGCAAAATTCGCGGAATGGATTTTTGCCGATCCGGAGCGCAGGGCGAAATACGAGAAGATTTACAATGACCGGTTTAATGCGCTGGTCGGTCGGCAGTATGACGGCTCCCGCCTGACTTTTAACGGCATGGCAAACGATTTTGAACTGCGACCGCATCAGCGTGACTGTATCGCTCGCGCGGTGTACGGCGGAAATACGCTCGCTGCTCATGTTGTCGGCGCTGGTAAGTCCGCGGTGTTTATCTCGGCAGTCATGAAAAAGAAAGAACTCGGCTTAATCAACAAAGCGTGCATCGTTGTCCCGAAAGCACTGACCGAACAGACCGCGCTGGAATGGCGCAGAATCTTTCCCGATGCGCGGCTGCTTACGGTCGGCGATATGGATTTGTCTACACAGGACAAGCGCGATGTGTTCACAGCGCGAATTGCAACCGGCAATTATGACGCGGTTATCGTATCGCGGGAACAATTTGATAAAATGGCAATGTCTCCGGCGTATCAGCACGGATACATCCAGCGCGAGATCGACGAACTGGAGGATATGCTTGTCGCGCAAAAGATGGCGGGCGCAACGAAAAACACGCCGTCCGTCAAGAAAATCGAGGCTGCAAAAAAGCGTCTGGAGAAGCGTTTGGAGAAAGCGCTCGATCCGAAAAAGCAGTCCACAAGGCGCAAAGATGATG
>CAMNJD010000400.1 GCA_946540705.1 uncultured Ruminococcus sp.
ATGCCGCCGTATGAGGCGGTCAAGGTGCCGGTGTTCTCGTTTGAGAAGATCGGCGGGGAGTCGCAGCTCGGCCCGGAGATGAAATCGACCGGCGAGGTCATCGGCATCGGCAAGAACCTGACCGAAGCGCTCTATAAGGGTCTGCGTGCAGCGGGATACCGGCTGGAGGATTCCGGCAGAAACCGGAACGGCGTGCTGCTGACCGTCTGCGATGCAGACAAACCCGACATAGCAGAGATCGCGCGCAAATTTGCACGGCTCGGATTTTTGCTCTATGCGACCGCCGGGACGGCGGCTGCCCTCAGCCGTGCCGGTCTGGACGTCCATGTGCTGAAGAAGCTGCATGAGGGCGATACGGAGACTTTTACGCTCATGGAGAACGGCACGATCCGTTATATTGTTTCCACCGACGCGAATGCGCGCATGGCAGCCCGCGACGGTGCGAAGATCCGGAAAAAGGCAGTCGGGCTCGGCATTCCCTGCCTGACCTGCACCGATACTGCGATGGCGCTGGCGAACTGCCTGCACACCGGCTACCGGGATTCTAATGTGGAGTTGATCAATATGAACCGATTAAGAACAGCAAAGCGCCGCATCCCGTTTGTGAAGATGCACGGCTGCGGCAATGATTATATCTATGTTGACTGCATGAAAAAGCGCGTATCTGCGCCGGAATCGCTTGCAGTTCAGCTCTCTGACCGGCATTTCGGCATCGGCGGCGACGGCCTTGTGCTGATCGAGCCCTCCGGGATCGCGGATGCCCGCATGCGGATGTTCAACCTGGACGGCAGCGAGGGCAATATGTGCGGAAACGCGATCCGCTGTGTGGCAAAGCTGCTCTATGACAGCGGCACTGTGCCGAAAAAGGAGATCGTCATCGAGACAAAGAGCGGCCTGCGCACGGTTCAGGTCATTACGCAGGACGGCCTTGTGACGAAAGCAGTTGTCAATATGGGCAAGGCAATCTTTGCGCCGAAGCAGATCCCGGTTCTTCATGACGGTGCGGATATGATCGCGCAGCCGCTGGAGGCCGCGGGCAGGCAGTACACTGTCACCTGTGTCTCTATGGGCAACCCGCACTGTGTTGTGTTCTGCGATGCGCCCGAGTCGCTCCCGCTCGATGTGATCGGGCCGGAGTTCGAGCATCACCCGGCGTTCCCGGAGCAGGTCAATACCGAGTTCGTGCAGGTCATTGACAGTCATACGCTCCGGATGCGCGTCTGGGAGCGCGGCAGCGGCGAGACAATGGCCTGCGGCACAGGCGCCTGCGGATCGGTTGCAGCGGCCGTGAAAAACGGCTTCTGCAAGCCCGATACCGATATTACCGTACATCTGAACGGCGGCGACCTCATCATCCGATATACAGAGGATGCAGTCCTCATGACCGGTGAGGCCGTGCTGGTGTTCCGCGGCGAGATCGAGGTATAAGGAGGCAGAACATGAGAGTCAATCATCATGCATTGGAATTGGAGCAGAATTATCTGTTCTCGGAGGTCGCAAAGCGCATCCGGACATTTCAGGCGAACAATCCGGAGAAAGCGCTGCTGAAGCTCAGCATCGGCGATGTCACAAGACCGCTCGCGAAGATCATCACCGATGAGATGAAGGCCGCAGCGGAGGACATGTCCCATGCGGAGACATTCCACGGCTACGGCGCCGAACAGGGGGAACCGTTTCTGCGGGAGGCGATCGCAGGCTATTATACAAAGCGCGGCATCCGGGTCGCGCCGGAGGACGTATTTGTCAGTGACGGTGCAAAATGTGACCTTGGAAATCTCTGCGATCTCTTTGACGCAGACAATACCGTGCTGCTGCCGAATCCGGTCTATCCGGTCTACTACGACACCAGCATCATGGCCGGACGGCGCGTGATCTTTGCGAACGGCACAAAGGAGAACAGCTTTCTCCCGATGCCGGATCCGGCCGTGCAGGCGGATATCATCTATCTCTGTTCGCCGAATAACCCGACCGGCGCAGTCTATAACAAGGCGCAGCTTGCGGAATGGGTTGCTTATGCGCAGCAGCAGCATGCGCTGATTCTGTTCGATGCAGCGTATGAGAGCTATATCCGTGACCCGGCGCTCCCGCACAGCATTTTCGAGATCGACGGCGCGGAGACTTGTGCGGTCGAGATCAATTCGCTCTCAAAGACGGCGGGCTTTACCGGTGTCCGCTGCGGCTGGACGGTCGTGCCGCGCACCCTGCAATTCGACGGTGCATCGCTGCACAGTATGTGGTTCCGGCGCATGGCGACGAAATACAACGGCACATCGTACATCATCCAGCGTGCGGCGGCTGTGGTTTTTACCGGGGCCGGACAGCAGGCTGTGCATGCGGACATTGACTATTACATGGAAAATGCAGCGATCATCAAGGCGGCGCTCAACGCAGTAGGGATCCACTCTGTCGGCGGGGAAAATGCGCCGTATGTCTGGATGCAGTGTCCCGGAAATGCAGATTCGTGGGATTATTTTGATATGCTGCTGAATCAGTACGGCATTGCCGGAACACCCGGTGCGGGCTTCGGTTCGGCCGGACAGGGCTGGCTGCGATTCTCCGCATTCGGTGCGAGGGAGACTGTCACGAAAGCGTCAGGAATCCTCGCTTCACTCTGAATCGCAAATAACTGTGCATAAAAATGCGCCCCTCAGATTAGGGCGGTACTCATATAGAAGTTTTGCCCCAAAGCGTTTCACAAAAACGTTTCGGGGCATTGTTTTTTATACTGGTGCTATAATCAATCAGAATTTAGAAGCAGATTGTTTTTGTCATCTTCTCTTTATCCGGTGTCCTATCGTTTATTTTCGCTGGGCGCGGGGCGCGAATGCG
>CAMNJD010000401.1 GCA_946540705.1 uncultured Ruminococcus sp.
CCCGCGTCGATCGCGGCCGCCGCCGCATCGTATGCCGCCTGCTGCTGTGCCGAGAGGACGGTATCCTCCGGCGGGACTGTCACGGACGCATCTCTCGGAACTCTGAGCTGCTCCGCGGAATAGCTCTCCGCGATGCGGCTCCTGACAAGGTTTGTGATGACAGCCTCGGTGACGCCTGCCGCATACGCACATTCGCGCACAGAGAGCGTGCCGTATTCCTCGAGCGCCCTGATTGCCGCACGCTGCTTGGGCGTCGGCCGGAAGTCCTGCGGGGCATCGGCATATTCCGGCGTCAGGCGCACCATTCTGCGCGTGCTGTCGCCGATGCGCTGCCTGCTCTCGGGGATCACCGAAAGGCAGCCTTTTTTAACGAGCGATTGCAGGAGCTTCTGCTTCAGCGGATCATTCCGGGCGCTGAGCACCTCCTGCTGCTTCTGCGGACTGCCAGCTGTCTCCGCCGCACGGTAAAGCGCAAGCTCCGTTTCCGTCAGTTCGGCATCCTGCGGGATCGCGTTCAGGGCATACTGTTCCCCGAGCCGGAGCTGAAGTCCGCCCGGCAGCACCGCCCGCACCGCATCATACCATGTGCAGAAGGTCGTGTCGTGCAGATGCCTCACCAGCATCATCAGCTCGTCCGTCAGCACCGGCTCGTCATCGAGCACGGTATGCACGGGCTTGAGCACGGTCTGTCTGCTTCCTCCGGAACGCGCCGGCGGCGCTGTCTCCGATACGGTCAGTGCCATGCCGAGCCGCATGCGGTTTCCCGTGCCGAACGGCACCATCACCCGCATACCCGGGAGCAGCAGGGGCGCCAGATCGTCCGGCACACGGTAGGAATAGAGCCGGTCATAGGAAAATGCAGCCGCATCGAGCGCAATGCCTGCGGTCAGCACGCCTCCTGACGCGGAAATGTCACCGGATTCGGTCATCCGTTTTCGATTTCCGGCTCGACCAGCTTGTACTTGCCCGCTGCGAATTCATCGACAGCGGTCTTGACCGGATTCTCCTCCAGCACGACCATTTTAATGGTCTTGTCATCCAGGCGGATCTTCTGCTCGCCGTTGAGCTTTGCGCGCTTTTCTGCGGCAGCCTTTGCGGCTTCCTTCTCCTTGACATGCTGCTCGGAGATCTCTCTTGCACGCTTTGCAACGCCGATCACGAGAGAATAATAGCTTTCGTTCTTGGAAATGATCTGATACATCGAAGGTCTGAGCATCATAATAGGGTCCCGTCCTTTCATTCTTCAAAAAAATGTTTATTTCTGTTCCTCAAGATGAGAAAGATCAACATATGCAGGGCGCATCAGTTCGAGGCGGATCACGGAAGCAAAGTCCGCGACCGCGTCCTCCAGCGCGTCATTCAGGATCACATAATCATAATCCGGTACGCAGGGCAGCTCATTCCGGAACTGTGCGATGCGCTGCTCGATGACCGCATCTGTTTCGGTGCCGCGCTTATGCAGTCTGCGGCGCAGCTCCCCGAGCGTCGGGGGAACGGTGAACACAAGGATCGCCTCGGGACAGCGCTTCTTGATCTGAAGTGCGCCCTGCACCTCAATCTCGAGGATCACATGCTTTCCCTCCGCACGCAGGCGATCGACCTCCGAGCGCGGTGTGCCGTAGTAGTTGCCGCAGTATTCGGCATATTCCAGCAGCCCGTCATTCTCGATGCGCTGCTGAAACTCCTCCTTTGTCAGGAAAAAGTAGTGGGTGCCGTCGATCTCGCCCTCTCTGGGCTGCCGGGTCGTTGCAGAGACTGACACTGCGCAGTCGCCGCGCTTGAGCAGCTCTGCGACCATTGTTCCCTTGCCGCAGCCCGAGGGCCCCGAGAGCACGATCAGCAGTCCCTTGTTATTCCTTGTCATCATCTTCCTCCTCCTCTGCGGCAGCCGGGCTGCCTGCCAGTCTTGCAGCGATCGTTTCCGGCTGAATAGCGGAAAGAATGACATGGTCGCTGTCCATGACAATGACAGCACGGGTGCGCCGGCCGTAGGTCGCGTCGATCAGTCTGCCGCGGTCGCGGGCATCCTGCACGATGCGCTTGATCGGAGCCGAATCCGGGCTGACGATCGTGACGAGCCGGGCTGACGAGATCATATTGCCGAAGCCGATGTTGATAAGCCGCATGGTCTGCGCTCCTTTCGGTTATTCGATATTCTGAATCTGCTCGCGGATCTTTTCGATCTCGGATTTCATATCCACAACGAGCTTTGTAATGCGCAACTCCTGCGCCTTGGAACCGGTGGTATTGACCTCGCGGTTCATTTCCTGCACAAGGAAATCGAGCTTTCTGCCGACAGGCTCATCCGATTGCAGCAGCTCACGGAACTGTGCGATATGGCTGTGCAGACGGACGGTCTCCTCGTCAATGGCGGTTTTCTCCGCAAAGATCGCGGTTTCCGTCAGGATGCGCTGTTCGTCGATGTCGGTATCGCCGAGCAGCTCTTTGAGCTTGGCATAGAGCCTTACGCGGTAGCTCTCCGCAACGGAGGGCTCAATCGCCTCGACCTGTCCGAGCATCTGCTCGAGCCCGTCGAGCTTGGCACTGAGGTCTGCGGCAAGGCGGCTGCCCTCTGCGGTGCGCATTGCGACAAACGAATCCAGTGCTTCCGCCGCGGCATCGGAAACGACCGCCCAGACAGCGTCCTCATCCTCCTGCTCCTTGGTCACGCTGAACAGGTCGGGCAGGCGCAGCAGGGAGCTGAGCGTGACATCGTCCGTCAGCCATGCATGTTCGCCGTCACCCATTTCGCGGTTCAGAGTCCGCAGGGCATTGACATAGCCCTCTGCGACAGAGCGGTTGACGGTAATGAGCGCATCCTTGCCCTCGGGGCGGGTGATCGTGACGGAGACTTCGACCTTGCCGCGTGCGATCTTGCCGCTGAGGAAGGATTTAAGCTTTTCCTCGAGGTACATGCAGGTACGGGGCAGGCGTGCAGAGAACTCATAATATCTGTGATTGACAGCACGGATCTCGACGAGCACCTCACGGCCGTCCGAAAGGCGCTGTGCTCTGCCGTATCCGGTCATACTTTTCGGCATAGAATCCCTCTTTTCTGTATCGGTTCAGGTCACACGCATGTGCCTGATAACTCATCTATTTAGTATACCATAATTACGCGGGAAAATCAAGAGACAAATGCGACAAATTCAAGTAAATCGCATGAAGATTCTGTGTGCGCGGGATTCTGAGTCCCAATATGCGTTCTGAGTCAGATTGATCTTTCTTCCCCTCACAGTCCGGGGGTGTGTATGATTTTTGTCATTTTCTCTGTATCCTTTGTCCTGTCGTTCATTTTAGCTGGGCGCGGGGCGCGATTTCTGAGAGGGAACCACAAGAGAGGGGCGAGATCGCTCCCTGCGGTCGCTCATTCTCTCACCTCTCTTAAGGTTCCCTCTCAGACTCTCCTTCCTTATCTCTTCCCTCTCTTTTCCCGCATCATTTTTGTTTTCCTGTATTGTATGATTTTTGTCATTCTCTCTGTATCCTTGTCCTATCGCTTATTTTCGCTGGGCGCGGGGCGCGATTTCTGAGAGAGAACCACAAGAGAGGGGAAAGATCGCTCCCTGCGGTCGCTCATTCTCTCCCCT
>CAMNJD010000402.1 GCA_946540705.1 uncultured Ruminococcus sp.
CAGCAAGGAGTTTTCGTGCAAGATGACGGAAAATATGCAAGTAGATTGCGTGCCAAGCCGTCAGGCGGGATTTAATCAGTACTTCCTTAATATGGTTGCACTGAAATCATCATCCGTTGAATAAATCCAAACCTTTTCCTGTGAAATGATTGCTGCATACTGCGCACCCGCACGAAAAAAGCACAGCACCCGATACGCCGAAGGGGTGGAAGCGTACCGGGTGCTGTTTCATTTCAGATATGCATAAGTTCGCGCTTCATCAGCGTGAGGTCAGCGGCATTCAGTCTGCCGTTTCCGTCCAGATCGCCCGCCTGCCATTCCGCGAGCACCGTGTTCGGCTGAGACAAAAGCCATCTCTGCACCAGCACAAGATCGTTTCTCTCAAATCTGCCGTTTTTGTCCACATCGCCGCGGACTGCACGCACATTCTGTTCGAGCTCCAGCTCAGAGATCTGCCTGATCTCACTGCTTTGCGCATCATAGGTGAAGCGGATGCGGATTTGGTCACCGGCTTCATAATACGCGAGATTTTTCGTATCGTCGCCGCCGTAATAGGCATCGCCCCTGAATTTGAAGCTGCCATGCTCTGCAAATCGGATCACGCCGCCGTTACCGTTAAGCTGCATCTCCGCGATCGTATCCGTAAATGCAGCTTCAGTGATCTGCGGCTGTGAGATTGCAGTTGTAGCAGTCGTTGTTGCAGGCGCGGTTGTTTCGGTGACTGCCGGCTCCGTTGTGACCGGCGAAAAGCCTGCAAGATCAAAACGTCCGGGTTCATCCTTGAGCTTGCTCCATGTGTACTGCGCAAAGTATTTGTCGAAAGTGTTGATGTAGCCGCACGAGCCCGCCATCATGATCGAGCCCTGACCGCCGGGGAATCCGCCGGGCGGAAAGCCGTCCGAAGCACCCTCGGCGCCGTAATAATCGGGATAGCCGAAGCCGTGTCCCATTTCATGCAGCAGAATATGCTCGCTGGTCGTGCCGCTCAGCAGCCCCTCGATCGAATGATCGGAGAGAATCTGCCCGTACTGATAGCCGACGCCGCCCATGTCGATCATGCCGTGAATGCCGTGCAAATACATATCAAAGCGGTTGTCATAGCTGCCGTTATAGCTCCAGTTTTTGTCCTGCCAATGGGCATACCTGGAGATCGCTGTCGGCTCTGCGGGCTGCAATTCCGGAATGCCGGAATTGCCCATACCGCTTTCAATGAGCCAGTCGCGTGTCCACGGAACTGCGGTCTCGGTGTAAACAACCTCATCCGGCTGAAGATCCTGCAGGACGCTCTTGTCCAGCACCGCATAGCCGATGACCTTGACATTCACATGCTCGACCGGCCAGTCATCATACCCCACAAGGCAGTCATTCCACTTGTTGAGCGCATCCTCAAGCATCTGCGGTAGTTTCTGTCTCTGCGCAAGCGTGAGCGTTTCGTAGGACTGCCAGATCAGGATGTACTGCACTGTGCCGTTTCCGGCAATGATCTGGTCATAGATCGTAGACCAGCCCTTGCAGGAGCCCTCCGTCTCGATGCGGTTTGCCCAGATCCAGTCGCAGGCGGTACGGTATTCCTGCGGGATATCGCTGATACTCGCCGCAGAAACAGATTCCGGTTTGATGACCGGTTCCGGTGCTGTCATCGCGGACAGACACAGAACTGCCGCAGTCAGTGCGGCTGCGATTTTCTTTGTATGCATAGTTTTCCCCCTGTTCCCGTTATGTCATATTTTTTGAAACACAACGTTCTGTATATTTACATTTTAGCGCAATTTTCTTCAAGTGTCAATTCAATATTATCCAAATTGCCGCAAATATATTTCCGTTTGCTGTAAAATTATCTTGAAATTCTCATGTGAATGTGATATAATAATACAATAACAGGTGGGGAGGTGTCACATGAAACAGAAACCGCTGATCGGCGTGATCGCGCCGGTGCTGGCAAGGTCATTCATGCAGGATATGCTGCGCGGTGCGATCGCTCAGCTTCGGCTCTGCGGCTGCAATGCGGTCATTCTTGCACCGCTGATCCAGTTTGAAAGCGCAATGCCCGCACACGCACAAGCAGAGCGGGAAATCTTCCGCATGATAGATGCGCCGGATTTCGATGCGTTTTTGTATCTGAAGGATGAAGCAACAATGGGGCAGAAAGCGATTGATGAAATCGAACGCCGCCTGCTGGATTCGCAGAAATATGTGATGACGGTCGATGAGACGGCACATCCGGTTTTTGACAGCACGCAGTATGATGATTATGACGATTTCGGCAAGCTGACCGAGCATCTGATCGAGGTACACGGATACAAGCGCATCTACTGCCTGACCGGGCCTGCGGAGAGCTATCAGGCACAGACGCGCCTGCGTGCATGGAAGGACCGCATGACGCAGCACAGTCTTTATTTTGACGAATCATATTATGAATTCGGTACATTCTGGTATGATTCCGCGATCGCATATGCCAAAAAGTTGCTCGCCGGACTGCTTCCGATGCCGGAGGCAATCGTCTGCGGCAATGATGTCATGGCTGTTTCGCTGATCAAAGAGCTGACCGCCGGAGGTGTGCGTGTGCCGGAGGATGTCGCGGTCACGGGCTATGACGGCTATCCGTTTTCCAATCATTCCGAGGTGACGCTGACCACCTATGCGCGCAATCACGGACAGCTCGGCGCGGATGCCGTGCGGCGGCTCTACCGGAATCTGACCGGACTGCTTTGCAGCAAGCCGCAGCTCCGGAACAGCGGCTTTTGTGTCGGGCACTCCTGCGGCTGCACGAATATCCCGGCAAATCAGCTTGTCCCAGATCCGGATGCCGCCGTTCCGCGTATGTGGACGGATTCGATGTTCGGCATCAGCATGATGCCCGATCTTGCACAGGCAAAGGCAATGCCCGATCTGCTCTCGCGGGCGCTGTATTACAGCAAAATGCTTTACGGCGCCGAGCGCGTGCGTGTCTGTCTCCGCGAACCGGACGGTGCGCTTTGTCTGTCGGCGTCCTATGAGAACGGTGCCCTGCCTCAGATTCACAGTGACCGGCTGCAAGAGAACAGTGCCGCAGCATTTCTGTCCGGCAGCACGGAGCCGGAAATCATATTCCTCTCGCCGCTCCATATAAATGATCGGAAGTTCGGTCTGATCGCGCTGCAATGCGCCGGAAACAGAGTATATGACGAGAGCTGGCTGCATTTTGTTACGGAACTGGAATCGGCACTCGACCGTATGCCGGAATCCGATGCAGAACCGCTGTCTGCATCAAAATCTGTGCAAAATCGCAGTGTGATGCATGAAAAACTCCGGCAGCTCCGGCTGAAAATGCGGGAATCGCCTGCCGAAAACTGGACCGTGGAGCGGCTCTGCGCGGAAAGCGATCTCCCGAAAAGCACGCTGCAAAAGCACTATAAGCAGCAGTTTGGCAAGAGCCTGTTTGAGGACTTGATCGAATTTCGTATTGATGCGGCGAAGCGGATGCTTACGGAAACATCGCTGACGCTCAGTGAGATTTCAGAGGCATGCGGATATTCTGCTGAAAGTTATTTCATGAAGCAGTTTAAGCGCATTACCGGTCTGACGCCGACCGAATACCGAAAGAAAGCATAACCGAAAACCGCCGGCATATCATTCACTTCCCGATGTACCGCTCCGCAGCGGATTCCACACTCATGCAGAACACGATTTCTTGTGTCAATGTTTCAGTCCGGCATCAGTGCATGATTCGGATTCCCGATTTTGAGGCAGAATCCGAACCCAGCTGCGTTGGATCAAAATTGTGACAATCCATTATCTGAAGATACGATTCGGCATTGCAAAAAGCCCCGGGTTATGATAAAATCAGATATATATAAGAATGATAGCACAGCTATCACAACAGAAACAGTCACCGATGCCGCAGACCGTCAGCTATCCCCTTCTGCCTGCCGCGTATGCGACACGGATGTCTGAACGCAATTCCGCACTGTAAATCTGGGGAGGTTTTTATGAAAGCAAAAATTGTACGGCTCACTTCAGCCGCACTGACGCTGCCGCTTGCATGTGCCGGCGGCATGCAGGCTGCACCCGCTCAGACCGCTTCTGCGGCCTCAGGCAGCATGTGCGTCGAGTACTTAGACCGCGGCATCTCCGCTGTCGGCACCGGCTCCGGCATGCTCGTTTCTTGGCGCTGGCTCGCATCCGACAGCGATGACGCGGAGTTCCGCCTTTACCGCGACGGCACGCTCATCTACACCAGCACCTCCGGAAAAAGCACCTGCTTTCTTGATTCCGCGGGAAATGCCAAATCCGTTTACCGCGTCGATTCGGTCAGCGGCAGCAGAGTTCTCACCTCGGACACCTGCAAATTGCAGTCATCAAACGCTTATTTTGACATCAGGCTCGATCAGCCCGCAAAGGGCGCTGACGGCGGCACCTATTCTCCGAATGACATCTCCGTCGGCGATGCGGACGGAGACGGACAGTATGAGCTGTTTGTGAAATGGGATCCGTCAACCTCGAAGGACAACTCTCAGAAAGGCAAGACCGATAAGGTGTATATCGACTGCTACCGACTGGACGGCACCAAGCTCTGGCGCATTGATCTGGGCGTGAATATCCGCGCAGGCGCACATTATACACAGTTCTATGTCGCAGACTTCGACCTCGACGGCAAATGCGAAATGACCTGCAAAACCTCTGACGGCACCGTGGACGGCACGGGCAAGGTCATTGGC
>CAMNJD010000403.1 GCA_946540705.1 uncultured Ruminococcus sp.
AAAAGGCTTGAGCGAAACTTTTGATATGGGTGCGGAAAAGATATTTGTGTTAACCAGAATTTGTCAACCACCTAAAAAGTTACATACCCGTTTTATCTGTTCAAGTGTAGAATCTGTCATCTGATCATGCAGCAAGCGTCCCTCTTGATCATTTGCCTTCGGAAAATAGGTACGATACGAAGGAAAATCGCTTATTTGGGCGGATTTGCCGGACGCTGCTCCTTGGGTTTGCGTTCCGTGCGGACAAAATGATCCTGCGAATGGATCAGCCGCACCTGCTTGTCCATATAGTCATTCGCCTGCGATGCATTGTGAACCGGACGCATACTGCCTTTTCCGCCGAAAAATACGATCAGCGCGATGATCAGCGCAGCGATCACGGCGACCGGGATGTTCTTCATCAGCAGCCAGAGCAGAACACCCGGAATCACCGCTGCGAGTGCCGTCAGAATACCGAGCTTTGTGTAATCGACCGGCAGATCACCCGTGAATTTTCCGGTCTGCGCGTTCATGGCAAAGTTCCATTGTTTGCCGTTCCAGTTGGTTGTCAGATACCAGACCGGCAGCAGCGCATATTTCTTCTTTGTGTAATTGACGGTGAAATTTCCGCGCTTCTCGTGAACCTCATTGTGCTTGACTGTCGCCTGTGTTTTGGACTTCGCTGTTGAAATGACGCGCTTTTCGGCACGTTCCAGATCATCGTCACCCGCAACGTCAAATTTCTCCGCGAGAAATCCCGGCAGATACACCATATGGAACGGTTTGAGCTCGTCAAATCTGAACGGCTCGACCGAATCCATGATTGCATCCGGCATCCGCTTGGAGGCATCCGCCGGCACATTTTCAAAGGCGATCGTGCCGCGGCGTTTCGCACGGTAAATGCGGCGGATTGTCTCTGTCGGCGTGTCCTCCTTATCCGCGGCTTCATATTCCGCGTCGATCGTGACCGCGCCGTCAAACAGCCAGAACGGCACATACACGCCCTGAATCTCCTCGACCCGGCTGCCGTCCAGAAATGCTTTCGGCAGCAGCTTTTTCTTTTCGTAGTATTCCTTATATTTCTCCGTTGCCTGCTGCTTGGTGAATGCAAACGGGATCACAAAATCCGGCTTTGCCGCGCCTGCAAACTGTGCTTCCATGACTGTTGTATTGCCGCAGTACGGGCAGCGCGATGCACCGGTATTTTCATCGGCAAGGATCTCCGCACCGCAGGTATTGCAGGAATACGCTTTCATGTCATTGGCATCGCTGCCCCAGTCGCTTCCGGACTGCTTTGCAGTCTCCTGTGATTCCTGCTCGCTGAAAAATGCCGCACATTCCTCCTGTGTGAATACGGAGTCGCAGAACATGCACTTCAGCTTTCCGGCTTTCGGATCAAACTCCATCGTGCCGCCGCAGTTCGGACAGCACATCTGCGTGGAATTCTGTGCCATGCCAAAACCTCCTTATGCAGCGGATCATTCCGCATCCAATTTCCATGCTTTCACAAAATCGTTTGCAAATTCGTTATACTTCGCTTTGGCAGCCTCCGGATCCGCAGCGATCTCCTTGCGGACATCAAAGAAGCTCTTGCCGTCCATGCTCATGGAACCGTTTGCCATGGAAGGAATGGAGATCACAACCTTTTCGATATGATCGTCGCTGATTTTGATCATGAATTCGCCGGTTGCAGAGTGTTCATCAAATGCATAAAGTGCATCACAGCCGTTGACGGTTGCAGGTGTATACTTATCCTTTTCCTTTGCGTTTTCAAAAGAGGAACCGACCAGCAGGAACGGGTCAATGCTGACGCGGAACAGGCTGCTGTCCTCGATAACATTGGTATAAACCAGCGGATCAGAGCCCTGTGTTTCGAGCTTTGCCTCGCACTCTGCACCTGCGATCGTCATTTTTGCCGGAACCGTGCAGTGATGCTGATAGGAAATGATGCTGCCGTCATCATTCAGCAGGGCATTCTCGTCCCAGTCTGTGAACTTGATCGAATTTGCTGCTGCGAGCATGAACGATTCCAGTTCTTCCTTTGAAAGATCAGATTCATATGTCTCGAACATGACCGCGCAGCAAAGCACGGCGTCACGGTAGGTTTCGCCGTAAACCGCAATATGCCCGTAGAAATGCTTGCCGTTCGTGTCTTTTTTACTGTCCTCTTTTTCATCAATGTAGTATTGCAGGCCGTAGCCGTTTTCAGTTTTATCGGTCTGCTGCCCCTCTTTTGCTTTGTAATAACCGGAGGCGTTTTCAGCATTATAGATACCGGCATAGACATCCGCGCGGATGCCGTAGAGCGACGCATCATCGGTGGGGTACTTGTAATGATATGTGACACCGTAGTTGAAATAGTCCGGATTTCTGGCATCATCCGGCGTGGGATCATAGTTTTCGAGCTTCGGGAGCGCATAATCAAATTTGATGCCGAGCGGCTCATGCTCGCTGGAAAAAGATACCATCTGATATCCGCCGGATTGTGCGGTTTCGCTGCTCTCCTCCGAGCTTTCGTCTGCCGTGCTGCTTTCGGTTTCGGAGCTGCTGCTGCTGTCCTCGCTGCTTTCTTCAGCGGCACTGCTCCCGGAAACAGAGCTTTCTGCCGTGCTGCCTGCTGTGCCGGAGGATGACGAATCCTCTCCGCAGGATGCCAGCCCCAGTACCGTTGTCAGTGCAAGTAATGCTGCAAGTGTTCTCTTCATTTTCATGTTTCGATACCTCCTTAATTGTGCAGATTCTTTCTGCCTACAGAATCAGTATACCATTTCTGACTGTTTTGTGCATCGTACAAAAGGGCAAGTGCTTCGTAGATCCGTCATGTGCTTTTGGGACGCGGAATTGTATAATATAACCAATCCCGGATACAGCAAAGCCTCCGGCAGCCTGAAGCCGGAGGCTTCAGCTTGTCGATAAAGGTATCGCTGCGCGATGATTGATATTGGGCTCCGCCCAAACCCGCCAAAGGGATGCTATCCCTTTGGAATCCCGTTATAATAAAAGTAATGTAAATGCGTTGAAATTCTCAACTCGCAAAATAAGGGATTCTTAAGGAAGCACTGATTAAATCTGGTGCGCAAGATGCGCA
>CAMNJD010000404.1 GCA_946540705.1 uncultured Ruminococcus sp.
GGAGAGAATGAGCGACCGCAGGGAGCGATCTTTCCCCTCTCTTGTGGTTCTCTCTCAGGAATCGCGCCCCGCGCCCAGCGAAAATAAACGATAGGACAAAGGATAAAGAGAGAATGACAAAAATCATACATACCCCCGACTATGGGACTATGGGGAGAAGAAAGACAAATCTTTCTTGTTATGATTCAGCACAATAAACCCAAAAAACGGAAGTCCTCGCATTGCCCATTGCATTTATCAGAAAAATGTGGTATAATATAACAGACCGTATCTGCAATGCAAAAACGGATACAGAAAGGAGCAGGCGGCAGCGGAGCCTTTCCCGCGCCGCCGGGTAATGATTATGGCAGACTACCGTACAACCGGCAAAGAGCTGAGAAAATCCCCGAAGGGACTGATCGCCGGCCTGATTGCAATCGTACTTGCTGCCGGCGGATGCTACGGTGTTCACAGGATCCGCAGCAGCATGGAGTCCCTGCGGCGGGATGCGGCCGAGGAAATCGAGCAGGTCGAAATCTCGGTTCCGGAGCTCGAAACCACAAAGCCTGCGGAAAATCCCGATTATACAACCGTCGATGTGCCTGTGGCGGAGATCCGCCGCGGCCCCCTGATTCTGGTCAATGAGACATTCCTTGCGGAGGATTATGACGAAAATGTCGTCCGTGCCTATGACAAGCGCAACGGCTACCTGACCGTTCGCGATCTGGAGGTGCGGCTCCGCAGCGATGCGATGGAGGCGGTCAATCAGCTTGCTGCAGGATTCTATAAGGCAAAGGAGCATTCCGACCTGCTGCTCGTCAACGGCTACCGCACAAAGGAGCAGCAGAAAAAGCTCTATGAGCAGGATGCCGAGAAGAACCCCCTGCCGGGCTGCTCGGAGTATCAGACCGGGTATACCTTTGATTTCAATATCGCGCAGGGCACCGGCTTCCGGGAGTTTGACGGCGAGGACGATTATGCGTGGATCGCGGAGCACTGTGCCGAATACGGCTTTGTGCGGCGCTTCCCGCCGGATAAGGCGCTCCTGACACAGACCTCCGGCAGCAGCCCGTGGGCGTTCCGGTATGTCGGGCTTCCGCATTCGATGTTCATGGCGCAGAATCATATGTGTCTGGAGGAATATCTCGATCTGGTCGAGGAATATCCCTTTGAGGGCACGCATCTGTTCGAGAAGGATGCCGTCGGGCGGCAGTACGAGATCTATTATGTCTCGGTCGATCCCAATGACACGAGCGAGACAGTCAGTCTGCCCGTGCCGCGCAGTCTGCGGTATACTGTCTCGGGCAATAACAAGCACGGCTTTATCGTGACGGTCGAGATGCCGCGTGAGGATCAGAGCTGGGGCAGCAGTGCCGTGCAGTCTGAGGCGGAGGACGCGTCCTCTGAGGAATCTGCGGAGGAAACAGCCCCGGCAACCGAATAAGACAGGGAAAGCGCTGACTCAGACACACCCGAACCGCGAGAACCCCCGTCCCGTACCGGCTCAATCGAACCGGTGCGGGCGGTTTCTGCCAAAATCACGGAAAGCACCGGGAAATCTGACACCATTTTGTGAAATCGGCAGAAATTTCGCAGACCCTTGACAAATCAGCGAATAAAGTTTATAATAAACAGGTGCGCGGTATCTCTGCGTACCTGTATTTTATTATGTAAAGAAGGAGGAAAATCATGCCAACATTCAATCAGCTCGTTCGCAAGGGCAGAAAGACACTGGCGGAGAAGTCTACCGCTCCGGCACTTCAGAAGGGCTACAATGCTCAGAAGAAGGCTCAGATCGACCTCAGCTCTCCCCAGAAGCGCGGTGTTTGCACTGCCGTCAAGACTGCTACCCCGAAAAAGCCGAACTCCGCTATGCGTAAGATCGCGAGAGTGCGCCTGACCAACGGCTATGAGGTCACTGCCTATATCCCGGGCATCGGCCACAACCTGCAGGAGCACAGCGTCGTTCTCATCCGCGGCGGACGTGTCAAGGATCTGCCTGGTGTGCGTTATCACATCATCCGCGGCACCCTCGATGCGCAGGGCGTGAACGGCCGTCTTCAGGCTCGTTCCAAGTACGGCGCAAAGCGCCCGAAGGCAGGCAAGAAGTAATCTGCTTCTTTCCCCTGCTTTCATTCGCATTTTCCCACACGGCACTTGTGGAATCTGATTGATAGCATGAATTTTCCGTTTCATTCGCTGTCTCATTCTGCAACGGCGCCGACACCGCGTTCCCCGCGCGACAACGGGGAAACAGGTGAGTACCTGTGAATTCATCTTTTATGAAGGAGGGAAGCGAGTATGCCAAGAAGAGGCAGTATCGCAAAGCGTGACGTTCTGGCAGACCCGATGTACGGTTCCAAGCTTGTCACCCGTCTGATCAACAACATCATGCTCGACGGCAAGAAGGGTGTCGCACAGAAAATCGTGTACGATGCATTCGAGATCGTAAAAACCAAGACCGACCGCGATCCGCTGGAGGTCTTTGAGCAGGCTATGGAAAACATTATGCCTGTCCTCGAGGTCAAGGCCCGCCGCATGGGCGGTGCAACCTATCAGGTCCCGATGGAGGTCCGTCCGGACCGCCGTCAGACACTCGGCCTGCGCTGGATCACCAAGTATTCCAGACTGCGTTCCGAAAAGACAATGAAGGAGCGCCTTGCCGGTGAGATCGTGGATGCGATCAACGGTACCGGCGGCTCTGTCAAGAAGCGCGAGGATACACACAAAATGGCCGAGGCAAACAAGGCGTTTGCACACTATCGCTGGTAATCCCCCGCGGATTCATACTGTACGGGTATTCTGTACGCACAGCGAGAGGAATTTGATTAGGAGGAACCAAGAATGCCAAGAGACTGTAGTCTTGAGCATACCAGAAACATCGGCATTATGGCTCATATCGACGCGGGCAAGACCACCACGACCGAGCGTATCCTGTTCTATACCGGCATCAACCACAAAATCGGCGATACCCACGACGGTACCGCAACGATGGACTGGATGGAGCAGGAGCAGGAGCGCGGTATCACGATCACCTCTGCTGCAACCACCGCTTACTGGAAGCAGCACAGAATCAACATCATTGATACCCCGGGTCACGTGGACTTCACCGTTGAGGTCGAGCGTTCCCTGCGCGTGCTCGACGGTTCTGTGACCGTTTTCTGCGCAAAGGGCGGCGT